>DASXWB010000328.1:0-2735 GCA_036503915.1 Lacipirellulaceae bacterium
GCGCGGTCGTACGAGAGTACCATCTCACGAATCCGTTCGCCAAGCTCCGTGCTACCCGGATCGCGGCAAGCGACGACGTCCAGGCCATGCGCGCTCAGGCGCTCGCAGAACAGCCGCACCTGCGTCGATTTGCCCGCGCCGTCGATGCCGTCGAAAGAGAAAAACATCGGGGAGTGAGTAAGTCAGTAAGTGAGTGATCAGGTTCCGCGTTGTCGCGGTTGTGGACGCACTTGCACTGAGTATTAAGTACGAAGTACTGAGTACCAAGTACTATGTACTGTTTGGTTTGTACCGACTATGGCATGCGAGGCATCCCGGCGCCACCCGCGTCAGCCCGTACTCACCTACTGACTTACTAACTTACTCACCTGCTCGTGGTGTCGCTCGTCGGCAGTTCCAATTCCTGAGTGTCGCCGGGCGACGGCAAAGTCTCCTCCAGGCCAGGTTCCCTGTCGGGCATTGTAGCTTCTTCCGGAACGGGCGACGCTTGGATTATCTCGGCGCCATGACCGACATCATGTCCGGGGGAGATACCCTGATCATACGGCCCGCGGCTCATCACGTTGGGCCGCGTGTGACCGTAGTTGAAATACGTCGCCGCATCGCGCTTGCGGGCCTGCCGCAAGGCGTCGAAATACGCCTTGGCGGGCCACGGCCCTTCGGCCAGGTACACGCCGTCGTATTCCAACAACGAGCCTTTGCGGTAATGAACGTTCATTATAGCCCGGTTGTAATCGACCAGCGACCGGTAGTAGGCACTCTCGGCCTCGGCCCGGCGCCGCTGCGCGTCGAGCAACAAGTCGAGCGTCGCACTTCCAACTTCGTAGGCAGCCTCGACGGCGACTACTTCGGCCTCAGCCGCCACGCGCCGGTTGAAGTTCGTCTGCGTGAGACCATAGTTCAAGTCCAGGTCGCGAATGGCGTCGCCTAATTGATGAACGATTTCGTTTTCGAGGTCCTGCAGGATCGCCCGGTCGCGGGCCAAGAGCAGCTGGTGGTGGCGAACGCCGGACAGCTCGCGCCGGTAGCCGATGGGCATCGACAGCTGCAGGCCGAGCTGCCATTCGGTGAAGTCACCGCCCGTGAGCGTGCCAAACGCGCTGGATCCCTCTTGTCTGAAGCTGGGAGCGTCGCCGTCCGGGTCGATGAGTTCATCGCCCATCCCGAGCCAACGATAGCGTCCCACGGCATCGAGCCGGGGCAGCAGGAAATTGCGGGCGGCAATCAGCTCCAATTCGCGACGCTTGATTTCCCATTTCTGACGTCGAATTTCCACGCGGCGCGTGAGCGCTTCGGTGTGAATGCCAGCCCACTCGAAGGCGACGCGGGCCGAGCTGGGCTCGTCTGAAGGCCGAATGAGTCGCCCGTCAGACATCGAGAGCCCCATGATGTACCGGAGCGCATTCTCGTCGCGAAAGATTTGCGTTTGCGCTTGCTCGACTTGAGAGCGGAACAGGAAATATTGGGCACGGGACTGTGCTTCGCGATCGGCGGTGCCGCCGCGCGCGCCGGTGCGAAACAGCGCAACCGTGCGTCTCCAAGTTTCCTGAGCGCTGTCGCGGCCCAGCTTGCGCGCCTCGAGGTCGCGGTACGCGAAGTACAGCGCCCAATAGGCCTCTTCCACGTCGCGAATTAGATTGCGAACGCCGCCCTCAAAGTCGGCCAGCGTTTGATCGGTACGAATGCGGGCAATTATGACGCCGTCGATCGGGTTGCCCTGCCCTGCCGCGTATTGATCGAAGCTGATCGGGCCGGCGATCCGGTTGTATTGCACGCCGCTGCCTTGCAAAAGCGGGTGGCTGACGGACGCCTCGAAATTCGTTTGCCACTCACTGGCGAACAAGCGGCTGGGATTGGGGTGCCCGATGTCGCGGGCTGGGATGTTGCTGCCTTCATAGTTGGTGGTATTGCGGAAGCTATATACCGTACCGGTCGCGGTCGGTTTGGTAATCCCGGTTGTGAACGACCCGAGTTCCTGCGCAAGGATATCCGGGCGAAATTGCGCGATGCCGATCGCATTCTGCGGGCGGTCGGTTCTCTCCCAAAACACGCTGGCGTCGAGCTGTGCGTCGAACTCGCTGAGCGCCGCCTCCGTGCCGGAGCCTTGGAATGGCGAGCCGACCGAAATGCCGGTCGTGGTTTCGACAAGCGCCGCGTCGTAGGTCGTTGTCACGGCGACCGGGCTGATGAGCGTTCGCGAAATCGTTTCGGGCGCGGTCGATTGGATCCGCCCACCGAGTTGCCGCATCACCTGGCTGTTTTCCAGCGTGATCCGGACGGCTTCCTCGAGCGACAGGTCCCAATATTCGTAATTCTCGGCGTTTTTGAGAGTGAGCGGCGGCTTCGCGTAAATAACTTCGTCGAGCGACGGCTCTTCGACGTCGGGATACTCGATCTCCGTGGCGACGTCCATGTAATGCGAAAGGTCGCCGTCTTCGCGGCAGTAGAACGGTTGCTGCGGCGCGCAACCCGGGGCAACCAGCGAGGCGCTGAGCACCAGCGACAAGACTTTGCGGAGCGGCCGGTTCATTGCTGTTGCTTCCTCATCGCCAGCGGCACGGGGCGACACTGGCTTGACGCGCGCTTTCGAGAAACCCGGGCAACTACATCACGAAAAGCAGTGACTGCCACGCTGGGCGTCACATTTCCCCCCGGGCTGTGCGCTCGTGTGAGGGCCGCTATCCGGACCACGACCCTCGACTTGGGAGCAATCAGCAGAACTGGTTATCGTCGAC
>DASXWB010000329.1:0-4078 GCA_036503915.1 Lacipirellulaceae bacterium
TGTTTTGTCGCCGCTCTGATTGGTAACCACATCAATTTGCACGTTGCATCCCGTAGCAACGGCGATGGCAAGTAATAAAAGGGAGCTTTGCGATACGTTCCAAAGTGTTGCGAATCCTTGCCCTTCATCCCCGGGCCCGAAGTACACCCTGACCGTTTGCTCATTGTCGGGTCTGACCGAGATCTGGCTCACGCGTCCTCTAATTGAATTTGCCATTTTTAAAGTCCTTGAGTTGGTTCGGGATTTGCCTAGTGGTCCATGACACTCGAAATTGTGGTAAGAGCCACACGAACCGGACGCTAGCGCGTGCCGGCTGATTTGAATCAGCCGCAGGGCGCTAGCCGGCGCTTTTAAAACGGGCATCCGGACACACAATTGCAACAGTCATTGACCACTAGAACCAGTTTCAAAACCGCCGGGGACTGGCTCATTTTGCGTAGTCCGCGGAGCAAAATGTGCCTGTCCCCCTCTCCGAGGCGGTTTTGAAAACTGCTTGTAGACTTCTCTCGCCGCGAACGGACCGATTCCTTGTATAGTCACTCTCCTGGTTTTCTGCGCTGGTAACTTAGTGTTTGAGATTTGAATTATTTTGCACCGTTGGGAAAAGCGAGTTTGCCCCGAGAAGTGCCAAGATAACGAGCAACAGATACACACTTGCCGCCACATATGGAAACAGCGGTGAAAATCGCGGACTGTCGGCAGAGCCTGCATGGACGATCAAACTGCTGCCCTTGACGCGCATTTCAGCGCCGTCCGAGGCAACAATCAGAATGCCGTCGGCAAGAAGCGTCTTGTCCAGCACAACAAAACACCAGAAACCGAGAGATAGGGCAAGAAGCAATACGGCGAGCAGAATGAGCCACCGAGCAATTGAGAGCATGGCACTGCCGAGGTCAGTGGTATAGTTGATTCTTCCGTCTCGCCCTCATCCTACCGCGCCGCGCACGAAAAAGCCCGACTAGCGCGACATCACGACGATTCCCAGCGCCACCGCAACCAGCGTCGTGGCGATTAGCAGAGTGCGGAGGCTGAACCGTCGGACTTTCCAAGGTGCCACGCCAACTGATGCTGATAACAATACTAAAAACCAATGCGGTACAGTGATGTACCACTCGGAATTAAGGACGGAAGTTCCGGCTCGCCAGCGCGACGACTTGACTTCTGGGACGTTTTCATACGTCGCCTGAAAGCTAGATAGATTCCACTGCTGTCTTTGGGACTTAGACATGATTAGTGTAATCGCGCCATTTATGGAAGCGAAATGAAGGCTATGGCTACTCGCAATCGGTCCATTAAGAATCTCAGTCAGAGAGACGCTCCGCACCCACAGCGCAATCAGTAGCACACACGTCGTCAATGGGCCCATCATTTTTTTATTTTGGCCTGCCCACCCAAATCCACGACAACGCTCAACCGACGGAGATTTATCCAGGCTCGTAAACGCAAGCGCTAGTCAGAAACAACTCTCAGCACGAAATCCGTCCCCACCAAGACGCAAATCGCCGCTCGCGGCGCGCGCCCAGCGCAGACAGTGCGCCCAATGCCGCTGCCAGCGAGACCCGCTCAGCCTGCGCCCGGCGCCGGCTTGAGAACTGGCCGCGCCACCATCGCCGCGATGATCGTGCGCAGTCCGCGGAGCAAAAAGTGCCTGCCCCCTTCCGAACAGGTTCTGAAACCGCTTCTGACTGCCAGGTCTCTCTAGCACCAATACAGCTTCAAAGAAAAGGATGCAGGAACCCGTCGTCGGCTGCGGGGGAGTGGGCCTCATGCCTTCCCTGCTTCCGATTCCCGAACTTCCTGCACCCCCTGTTTTAGTTGCCACGATACGCGAAAAAGGAGCGTATACGAATTCTCTTTCTCCGCAACTCGCTCCCAGCCTCCAGCTCCTCGCTCCTAGCTCCTAGCTGCATCCCATGCTGCTGCCGCAGTTGTGGCACAGATAGCAGTTGCCGCTACGGACGGTGATGGCGCCACAGTTGTCGCACGGCGGGGCGTCGGTTTGGAAGTCCGCGAATTGTTCACTGCGGGCCGTGTTGGGGCCGGCGTCTTTGAGCAGTATGCCGGCGCGAGCCAAGAGCGCCGCGCTGATGTCGCCGTTCGTGCTGTGGCCGTTGTCATTGGTGTGGCCATTGGCGGCTGGGGGCTTGCCTGCCGTGAGCTCAGTCGAACGGGGGCTGGGGGCTAGAGTTGCCGTGGCGCCCTCGTCCCGCTTCCGCCTTCCGCCTTCCGCCTTGGTTGACCCGGGTTTGTCCGCGACCGGCGCTCGTGATTTGGAGTCCTTCGGATACGCGCTCGTGACAATGCTTTCATCGCCGATCGGGATCGGTTTCGACGCGGCCTGTTCCGACGGTGCGCCCGCACTTGGTTCCGCCGCTGGCAATACGCCCATGCTGGCTTCCTTGTAGCCGGGCAGGAACATCATGCCGAGCCAGCGGAAAATGTAGTCGATGAGGCTCTTGGCGATGCGGATGTCCGGGTTTTTGGTGTAACCCTGCGGCTCGAAGCGCATATGCGAGAACTTGCGCACGTAATCCTCGAGCGGCACGCCGTACTGCAGGCTCATCGAGACGGCCGTGCCGAAGGCGTCCATGAGGCCGCCGATGGTGCTGCCTTCCTTGGCCATCGTGATAAACAATTCGCCCGGCCGGCCGTCGGGATAGAGGCCGACCGTGATGTAGCCCTCGTGGCCGGAGACGCTGAATTTATGCGTTATCGAATTACGCGTATCCTCAAGCCGCTCGCGGCGCGGTTTGTTGACGGCTGCCGCCGCGGCCGCTGCGCGCTGTCCCTCGGAGCTGGTGGCCAGCGGCTGGCTCTCTTTTGAACCGTCGCGGTAGATGGCGAGCGCCTTGAGGCCCAGCTTCCAGCCGTCGAAATACGCTTTGGCGATGTCCTCGGGCGTCGTCTCGCGCGGCATGTTCACGGTCTTTGAAATCGCCCCGCTCAAAAATGGCTGCGCGGCCGCCATCATCAGCACGTGCGCCTGCCAGGCGATCGATCGCTGGCCGTTGCGCGGCGTGAACGCGCAGTCGAACACGGCAAGGTGCTCGTCCTTGATATCGGGCGAGCTTTCGATCGTATCATGCTCGTCGATGTACGCGAGGATCGAGCCAATTTGCGGCTGGTCGTAGCCCAGCGTGCCCAGCGCCAGCGGCACGGTCTGGTTCACGATCTTGAGCATGCCGCCGCCGGCCAGCTGCTTGTACTTCACCAGCGCGATGTCCGGCTCGATGCCGGTGGTGTCGCAATCCATCATGAAGCTGATCGTGCCGGTCGGAGCAAGCACCGTGGCCTGCGCGTTGCGGAAGCCGTGCACCCGGCCAGCCGCCAGCACCTCGTCCCACACGCGCGCGGCCGCTTCGCAAAGATAATCCGGGCACTCGGAGTTGATCTCCTCGACCGCGTCGCGATGCATCTGCATCACGCGCAGAAATGGCTCGCGGTTCTTCTCGTATTCCTCGAACGGGCCAACCGCTTCGGAAAGCTCGGCGCTGGCGAGGTTCGCTGCCCCGTGCAGCAGCGCAGTCACGGCGCCGCACACGCCGCGCGCTTCGTCCGAATCGTACGGCACGCCAGCTGCCATGAGCAGGCTGCCGAGGTTCGAGTACCCCAAGCCAAGCGGCCGGAACAGGTGGCTGTTGCGAGCGATGTCCGCCGTCGGATAGCTGGCATGATCCACCAGGATTTCCTGCGCGATGAAGTAAATCCGTGACGCCGCCTTGAACCGCTCCGTGTCGAATGTGCCGTCGGGCCGGCGGAACTTCATGAGGTTGATGCTGGCCAGGTTACACGCCGTGTCGTCGAGGAACATGTACTCGCTGCACGGGTTCGAGGCATTGATCCGGCCGCTGTTCGGGCAGGTGTGCCAGCGGTTAATTGTCGTGTCATATTGCACGCCGGGATCGCCGCAGTGCCACGCGCAGTCGGCCATGCGGTCCATGATTTCACGCGCCGGGTAGGTTGGGCCGGGTTGCTTCGGGTCGGTCACCCAGTGGGTCGTCCAATCCTCGTTCTTCTCCACCGCCTGCATGAAGTCGTCCGTCACGCGCACCGAGAGGTTCGCGTTCTGGAACATGAT
>DASXWB010000330.1:0-1596 GCA_036503915.1 Lacipirellulaceae bacterium
TAGGCGAGCTCATCGATGACTTGGCAGCGCCCGGCCGCGGGGTCATTCTCGCAATGGGTAAAGGCGGAGTCGGGAAGACGACAGTCGCCGCGGCGATAGCGGTCGCATTAGCCGAGGACGGTTATCGCGTTCACTTGTCGACGACTGATCCGGCGGCACATCTGACCGCGACAATGGCCGGCGGCTCATTGCCAAACATTTCAGTCAAGCGAATTGATCCTGCCGATGAAACGGCGCGCTATACGGCGGAAGTGATGCAGACGGCGGGTGCGGGACTGGACGAGCAGGGCCGAGCGCTACTGGCGGAGGATTTACGCTCTCCATGTACTGAGGAGATTGCCGTGTTTCGCGCCTTCGCTCAAACGGTCTCGCAGGGAAATGATGGCTTCGTAGTACTGGATACGGCGCCGACTGGGCACACGATTCTGCTGCTCGATGCGGCGCAAGCCTATCACCGCGAAGTCACCCGGCAAGCGAGCCAAATGCCGGTGTCCGTCAGGCATTTGCTGTCCCGTCTACGCGACCCTGAATTCACGCGAGTGTTGATTGTTACGCTACCCGAAGCAACGCCCGTTCATGAAGCGGCCGCTCTACAGCAGGACCTCCGCCGTGCGCAGATTGAACCGTACGCCTGGGTCATCAACCAGAGCTTGATGCCGCTGGCGGTCCGAGATCCAGCTCTGCGACGGCGGCAGGCTGACGAGCGCCGCTACATCCGTGAAGTGCTGACACAATATGCGAAGCGAACCGCGTTGATTCCTTGGCAGATAGAGCCCCCGGTCGGCTATGGGGGCCTGAGATCGCTTATAGAGGAGACCAATTTCGTCGACGCGAAACCTTGAGTTTCCGAGGAAGGATGCAGGCTTTGAACATTCTCTTTTTGTGCACTGGAAATTCGTGCCGTAGCCAGATGGCCGAGGGTTGGGCGCGTCACTTGAAGGGTGACCGCTTCAACGCTTATTCAGCAGGCGTGAAGCCTTCCGGGTTGAATCAAGTCGCTGTGAGAGTCATGGCGGAGGCCGGCGTCGATATCTCCGGACAGCCTTCAAAACACGTCGACGACCTATCGAGCACCCATTTCGACTATGTGATCACCGTTTGTGATGATGCACGGGAATCGTGTCCGGTCTTTCCCGGTCGTGCGAAGGTGATCCACCGTTCGTTCGACGACCCACCCCGTCTTGCGCAGAACGCTCGAACAGAAGCGGATAGGCTAGCGCCCTACCGCCGCGTACGCGACGAGATACGTGAGTTCATTGCGACTTTGCCCGAAGGCCTCACTGGCGGAGCAACCGACAACACGTTGAGCAAGGAGGAAACGCCGGCGTAGATCAATTTCCGAAAGAATCTTTCGCTAACGACGTTGCAACACATGTCGCAATTCAAAGTGTCAGACTGCCATCAAACCCGAGCGTCTCAAAACGGCCGGCGCTCGATCTCTGGCCCGTCGAAACGCAGTGGGTCGTGGTAGATTGGTGGAATGCGCTGCAATCTTCATCGGGTCGTCGGTTTGCGCGTAACATGCCGCGCGGCAACCCAGCAGGCGAATTGTCCTCGAATTGCCTGAAGTGAGATTTTTGGGCAATCTTTGTAACG
>DASXWB010000331.1:0-2840 GCA_036503915.1 Lacipirellulaceae bacterium
TTCGCCTACGAGCCCGGCCTTGATCATCCCCATTTGGTTCCGTCGGCCGGCGATGCACGCCCCGATTGGACGCTCGATGAATTTATCGCCGCCGCCAATCAGGCTCGCCACGGGCGCATCGCCGTGCTGCAATTCCACGGCGTGCCCGATACCGCGCACTCTTGGGTCAACACGCCGCTTGAGCGGTTCGAAGCTTACATGAATTACCTGGCCAAGCGCGGTTTCACCGTGATTGCCATGCGCGACCTGGCCAAGTATGTCGATCCGGATGTGACGCCCGCGAACCCGCAGCAAGTAATCGAAGACCGGAAACAGTCCATCACGGATGGCTCATCGCGCGACAACTTTCGCGGCCCGCATTCCGACGAAGAGCTGCGCTATTGGCTCGAGAACATGGTCGTTGAACACGGATTCACCGAGTTCGAGGCCGGCGCCGCTACCGGGCTGACGACCGATGAAATCACCGCAGCGATGGAACGATTCTCCATCAAGAAGCGCGAGGATACGCAGTCCGCCAATGCGCGGTCCACGATCAAAGTTCTGCCCTATCCTGGTGGGCGTCACCCGCGCATCGGATTTCTCGACGGCGCCATTCGGCCGCAGCGAGAAACGAAGTTCAGCGCGTTATTGCCCTGGGACGCCTCGCAGTATGTCGTCGTCGATCTGCCGGAAGCTATTTGGATGAATCACGGTGAAGGCCGCGAGCTATTGTATCTCGCGCACACGCATGTGCCGACGCTATGGACTCGGCAGCGAATCGTGCTGCAACCGCTTGAATGGAATTGCGGTGAGGGCGGCTCGCTGCGTATCGAACGCAGGCTGCCAAATGGTGTCCGCTTCGGCGCGTCCGTTGAGCCTGGCAACGATGCCGTGCGCATGGAGCTGTGGCTCACCAACGGAACGCCGAGTACGCTCAGCGGGCTGGCCGTGCAAAACTGCGTGATGCTCAAGGGAGCGGCCGAATTCAATTCGCTGGCCAACGATAACAAACTATTTCGCGATCCATTTGTTGCCTGCCGCAACGCGGCCGGCGATCGCTGGATCATCACCGCATGGGATAACTGCCAGCGCGCGTGGGGCAACGAGCTATGTCCCTGCCTGCATTCCGACCCGCAATTCCCCGATTGCGCCCCAGGCGAAACCAGGCGGCTCCGCGGCTGGCTCTCGTTCTACGAAGGCACCGACATCGACGCCGAGCTCGAGCGAATCGCGGAATCCGGGTCGAGCGTCTTCAACGCGGTTACAAATGAATAACAGTGGGAATCGAAAACGGCGCAATGAATTTACACGCCGTCGACTCCCGACCCCTTTCGTGCCGCCACGTGAAAGGGGTCGGGAGTCGTGACCGCTGCGTGACGTTGAGCGAAATCCCGGTGCCTCGCTCGTCGAAATCGAATGCGTATTGAAGAGCCCCGACCCCGAAAAACCGCTGAATTTGTGTGGACGGCCGCATTGGCCCGGTGTTAAGCTGTTGGTGCAGGGCCGGCCTTGGGGAGGTTTGGAGAGCTTCGGCACTCCTGCGGCCACAACTTTTCCTTCTTTCGACATTCTCGATTCATGCTGCGCGGCAGTCCGGCTGGCATCGTACTGGGACTAGTGGTCGCCGCTTGCTTCGGCGCATTTTTCTATTTCGGCCAGAATAAATCGGCGCCTTCACCGGATGAGCTCGCCGAACTTGCGCTGAACGCGCCGTCGGAGACTGAACGAACGGCCGCGGCCATCAAACTGGCCGACTATGGCGAAGAGGCGCTCGCTGGCCTGCGGCGCGTTGCCCATGAATCAACCGAACCCGCAGTCACGGCCGTGAGCGTCGAAGGCCTGGCCAAACTTTGGGATTACGACAGCATGGATTTGTTTCTGGAGATGGCCGAAAAAGGCCCGCCGCACACCCGCGGCCGCGCCGCACAAACCGTGATGCGCATGACCGGCCGCCACAGGCCCTATAGCGCCTCGGCCCCAGCCGCAGACCGCCAGCTGCTCGTCAAGCACATGCGCGCCGATTGGGAAGAGATCAAGGCTGCGTCGCCGGAAGACCGTGACGAATTAAAGCGGAGGCTGCGCGAGAGCGATGAAAAAATGCGATAACACCCGCGTAGGCGAGTCTCTCCGAGTCTCGCATGGATCTCTTAGTTCTGCACTTCGTGGGTCCGGACGCTACATGGATGCGGTTGGTTCTTCCTTCCATCCGCGTCCTCACCGCGGCGAATCTTCGATCGGAGAGACGCAGCCACGGGTCCGGCGCGGATTTACGCTCGTCGAGCTGCTCGTGGTCATCGCCATTATCGGGGTTCTCATTGCGCTGTTGCTCCCGGCCGTTCAGGCCGCGCGCGAAGCGGCGCGCAAATCATCTTGCCAGAATAACCTGCATAACTTGGCCGTTGCTCACCAAAACCTGCGCGCGACCTTCCCCAAGAAGCGCGACGTGCTCAAGCCGGGCGGATGGATCAATCAGTTCCTCGACTATGCCGAGGACAGCGGGCCGATCTATCTTTGTCCCAGCGATGAGGAGCCGAGCGCCGGCGGCATTACGTCGGTTACGGTGACGGTGAATCCGAACAATCCGGGCCACCGCGATCATCATGATATCCCGCTCGATCCCAGCACTTCGCACTGCCGTTCGAGCGACCACGTGATGAGGGTGCACGGGACCAACGCGCGGCCGGGCTCGTATGGCCTGGAATTCGAGGACATCCTGGTGAATGGCGACTGGGACTTCAACGACTTGCGCGTCCTCGTCGAGCCGCTGGGGAATCGCAAGTGCTTGTGCACCGCCGTGGAACGCAATGCGGGGTACTCATTCGCGTTACGGAACGCGGAAGGGCGAAACTTCCTGGTCAACC
>DASXWB010000332.1:0-4662 GCA_036503915.1 Lacipirellulaceae bacterium
TAGCGACAAAACGCACCGCCAGCGTCGCAATATCGTCAAGTGGCACGTAGCGGGCCTTCCGCAATGTGTATCGAACGTCGAAAGGGGCCGACCACCGTTTGATGCTGGAAGCCGTGACGTCGCAGCCATCACGCACCAGAAAAATAAACTTTGCTTCAGGGAGAATGGCACGCACGAAATCTACCCGCAGTGAATTCGCGCACGTTTTTTCAACGATCCATTTTGCCTCGGTTCGATGCGCCAGCCGCTGGAACGCGTTGCGAACGTAGCGCTTCACGGAAAGTGTCGCCTGAGCGGGCTGCAATTCATCGCTCGGAAACCGCGCATTGTAGTGCCGCCAGATGGCATTAATTTCGTCACACGGCCACGTGGCTGCGCGATCGCAACTCGCGAGCGCATCTCGGAGCATGTTCGTGCCGGAACGAGGCGCGCCGATAATTACGATCGGCCTGAAACTGAACGGGGTGGAATCGCGATTCATTTCGGCAAGAGCCTTAGATTGCATCAGGCGGCCAGTGCGTCGGGCGCAATATCGTTTGTCGAAGTGCCCGGCTCATTGGAAATTAGCCCGTCCCAGGCGGCGAGCATTCGCTTCTGGTCGTACAGCTCGCGGCAGACTTGCTCGATCTGCAGGCGGCGCTCGGGAACCCATTTACCGCGCCCGGCCACGGCTTTCACGATGGTTTCCGCAATGTGGGCCACCGAGCGGCTTGCGGCCACGTAGCCCAAGCCATAGCGCTCAATCGTCTTGGCCAGCTCGCTTTCCGGCTCCACGAGCGCGAGCAGCGGGCAACCGGCCGACAAATACATGATGCTCTTGCTGGGATATGCGAATCGGTACACGTTGGCCGACAGCGACACGACGCCGAAATCGCAGACGCGCATGGCCGCGATCGCGGTTTCCAAGGGCTGATGCGGAAGGAAGATGATTCGCCGCCCCAAGAGGTCGCCGGCCAACGCCACGAGCTCCCGCCGGGCTACGCCTTCGCCCATAAAGATGAGCTGAAACGGCACGCGGCCGGCTGCCAGTCGCGCGGCGGCGACGAGCCGCTCCAGGCCCTGAAAGCGGCCGATGTTTCCGGCAAACAAAAACCGCGCGCAATCGACCGGCTCATCGAGCGGCGGCGGCAGGGCGGGCCGCGCCGCTGGATCGAATTCCAGCGGCGGATTGTTGATGATCGATACGTTCCTGATTGGCAATCCGCGAGCTTCCAGTGCATCGGCCATGTCCCGCGAAAGAACCACGACACGCTGCGCCCGGCGGCATGCGGCGGAGTCGCACCGCGCGAGCAGCCGGTAAAGCCATCCGCGTTTCAGGTCGCCGGCCAGGAGCGCGGATTCGGGATGAAGATCCTGGCAGTGATAAATGTAGGGCGTGCCCGTGAGCAGGCAGACGAGCCGCAAGGCGCAGCCCATCAGTACGGGCGGCTGCGAGTTGGCGATCACCAGATCGTATCGCCGGCCCACGACCGCGTGGAGCACGGCGCGAAGCGAGAAATACATCGCGTTGATGGCCCGCGCCAGGCGCCTTTGTTTCCGCTCGGGAAGGAGTCGAATGCGCCGAATTTCCACGCCGCCCACGTTTTCGCGCCAAGGCTGCGGCGGCTGCCGGATATCGTTATAGCTCGGCTGGGCCGCGTAGACGGTGGTCTCGTGGTCGCCCGCTGCAAGGTGCTCGAGTATCGAACGGAGGATCCGCGCATAGGGCGGCGTATCGGGCCAATAATGACGGTAAATGGCGAGGATTCTCATAGGGCGCTAGCCTCGTACTACGCCGCAAGCGGCCGGTCGTCGGCCACAATGCCATCCCACGCATGGCTCAGCCGCGCTGTGCCCAAAACGAGCTTCACCACGCGCGTGGAGGTGTTGCGGATTTCATATTCAGCGGCAATTGGCTGCTGCCGGTCTAAATCGCGGCTTGCGGTGACGAATCGGACGGCGCGCAGAATCGTGTCAGGCTCGAGGCCCGTAAGGACAATGTGGCCGGAGTCCATCGCTTCGGGCCGTTCCATCGCCGTGCGCAGCGTGACGGCCGGGAAACCGAGGATGGCGCTTTCCTCGCTGATCGTGCCGCTGTCGGAAAGCGCGCAGAACGAATCGGTTTGCAGCCGCAGGTAGTCAAAGTATCCAAACGGCGCCAGAAATCGCACGTTCGCATGGCACTGAAAATCCAGCGATTCGAGCCGCTGGCGCGTGCGCGGGTGCGTGCTGACGATAACGGGCCAGTCGTAGTCGGCGCTGAGGCGGTTTAACGTGCCTAGCAGCTGGACAAGCCGCGAACGCACGTCGACGTTTTCCGCGCGGTGCAGGCTCACAACAAAGTACCGGCCGCGCGCCAATTGCAGCCGCTGGAGCACGTCGGATGCGGCAATGCCGGCCTGGTTTACGTCCAGCACTTCGCGCATGGGTGAGCCGGTGAGGTAAATTCTCCGCGGATGAATTCCTTCGGCCAGCAAATTGCGGCGCGCATGCTCCGTGTACACCAGGTTGAAATCACTGATGTGGTCGATGATGCGGCGGTTGATTTCCTCCGGCACATTGAAGTCGAAGCATCGGTTGCCGGCCTCCATGTGATAGATCGGAATCTTCATACGCCGGGCGATGATCGCGGCCAGCGCGCTGTTGGTATCCCCTAAGATCAGCAGGGCATCTGGCCGCTCTTTGGCGAGCACGTCTTCTGATTTGGCCAGTACGTCGCCCAGGATTCGCCCGGGCGATTCCCGGCTGATGTTGAGAAAATAGTTGGGCGCCCGCAACGCAAGGTCGCGAAAAAACACCTCGTTCAGCTCATAGTCGGAGTTCTGCCCTGTGTGCACGAGCACGTGTTGGGCGTGCTCGTCCAACAGGGCGATTACGCGCGACAGCCGAATAATTTCCGGCCGCGTGCCGAGGATGGTCATGACTTTCAGTTGTTGCGGCATGATTGGGAGCTTCCGAACTAGAACCCGTTAAACCTGCTTTATTTAACCGGACGCTAGCCACCCAGAGGGTACCCGCCGGCTGATCCGATCAGCCGCGGGGCGCTAGCCCCCCGGTTTTGAGACTACTTCTAGTCAGGCGACCTGCTCGTAAAACGTGTCCGGATCGGCGGCCTGGAAAATTTCGTTGCACCAGAACACGGTCAAGAGGTCGTCCTCTCCGATGTTTTCGATCTGATGCGTGTGGAGCGCCGGGATGGAAATGAATTCGGGCGACTCACCCGAAACGCGAAATTCGCGGATTTGCGTTCCGCCCACTGGCCGCAGGCGAATCACCGCCTCGCCACGCAGCACGCAGAACCATTCGACTTTGCGGGAATGAAAATGGTTGCCGCGAATCACTCCGGGCCTCGTGGTCGAGAAAAAAATCTGCCCGCCGCCCGCCAAACGCAGTATTTCGAACAGCTTGCCGCGCGGGTCGCTATGCACGCGCGGCCGGTGGCAGTGGTCATCCAAATCGACGTGCGAAAGAAACGTCGTGTAGAGCCGGGCATCGAGCGGGTCCGAAAGGTCGGGAACGACATTCGCTTGGAAGTAGCTCTGATGAATCGCCTCCAGCCGAGCCAGCAGCTGCGAAACGGTAAGATGTGCCGTGCCGGCAATTCGCGCCTCTTTGGTGCCGGTCTGCCGATTCTTTATGCCGTCGACAATGGCTTCTACGAGGTCATTGATCCACACAAACTCAATTTGCTGATCATCGATGACGACCGGCCGCTGTCCGTGCGCGAGCTGGTGGCAGAACGTAGCCACCACGGAGTTATAAAACGGCCGGCAACCAGGACCGTAGACGTTGGGAATCACCAGGATGGTAAGGTCGGCGCCATGCTGTTGTGCCCATTGGCAGAGGAGCTGCTCACATTCGCGCTTGGACCGCCCGTAAGCCGTGGGGCGATCGCGCTGCGTTGACGAGGCGAAGATGAAGTGTGGCCTTCGCTTCGTCGCCACAAGTGCGTCAATCAGGCGTCCTAAAAGTGTCACGTTGGTTTGATAGATCGCCGATTCGTCACCGCGATTCATGGCAGCCAAATGAACGATCGTGTCGCACTGGCTGACAAATTTCGTTACAGCGTCAGCAACTTCAAAATCTTGGCGCGAGCAACCGATGACTCGCGCGACGGCTTCTTTCGAGCCCGCTGCCGTCAAGGTAAGCCGTCGCGCAAGATGACTGGCGATAAACCCGCCCGGCCCGGTGATGCCAACTGCTTTTGCGCTCGATTGGCTCATGCGGCGCGCCTCCACCGACTTGACTTTGCGGCGCGCGCTTCGAGCGCGTCCCGAATTTCAGGCAGGCCGAGCAAGAGTTCTTCGATTTCCGGCACCCGAAGGCGGCGGGCATTCTCTGACGTGTATCCTTCCTTGGCGAACGCCGAAGCATGAGTCCCGCGAGTGAAAAACTGGTCGTAATTCCGGCCGTGCTGGCAGGGGATGCGGTAGTAGTCCTCGAATTCCTCCGCGCGCGCGAATTCCTCTGCCGTGATGAGCACTTCGTGCATCTTTTCGCCGGCCCGAATGCCGACAACTTCGATCCCGTTTTTCGCCTCGAATACGTTCAGCACGCCTTGCGCCAAGTCGCCGACGGTGGCGGCCGCCGCCTTCCGCACAAACATGACCCCCTGGCCGGCATGCTGCATGGCGAAGGTGACGAGCTCCACCGCCTCGGCCAGTGGCAACAACAGCCGCGTCA
>DASXWB010000333.1:0-3397 GCA_036503915.1 Lacipirellulaceae bacterium
AGACCAGGAGCAAAACGGCCCGGTACCCACGGATCCATTCCGTCGGGCTGGCCCCTGGGGCCCGTTTTATCGCAACAGCCAGACGAAACTACGCGAAATCACCGACGGCTTAACTCATACGCTAATGGTCGGTGAACGCCAGAACGGGCCGTTCAGAACGGCCGGTTCCCACGGCGTTCATTTCGAATACGAAACCACCTGGGCCGGCGCCGTGCGGGACATCGCTGATAACACAGACGACCATGGTCACATGGTCCTGTTCCAGACGGGCCATACGCCGAATCATCCCGATAGCGACGATCGCGACGTTTCAGCGTCCCATTCTGGCGAGGCGCTCTTTCTGTTGTGCGACGGCTCGGTGCATTCGATCCCAGAGGATATTGACGAGGCAGTCTATTTCGCACTGGGCACGATGAATTGGGACGAAACGTTGCGGGAATTCTAATCGGCCGCTCATTTCCGCCAGTGCCCAGCCGCGTCTCCCGCTGCGGCTCATCGGAATGGGAACTTGTCCGAGCGTGTGCCCATATTGTTCCACACCTCGATATCGATGTCTTCCTCAATCGCTTGGACCGAACCGTCGCACATGACCACCTGCGTCATTCCAGGATGGTTGCTGGAGAAGGAGATTTGCAGGCCAAAACAATCGTAACAGCCAACAGTGTGAGCGCCGCCTCCGATCTCCGTACCGTCCTCGGCGTCATTCGCAACAAGGCTTGCCCCCTCAAACGTGCCCGAATTCGTGCCATCGCACTTCCCCACGGCCGCGGAAGACTTATGCAAGTTTGGCGGGCAGCCCGTCGAGCCGAGGGCCTCACTTGGGTCGCTGACTTCGGCGGCGCCAATGCTGTCGCTGCCGATGGCCCAGTGGTCCTTGCGTTGACCACGACCATCTTCTCCGCCGCCACGGGGCTCCACCCGGGCATATCCGTCTGGGCCGGTCCGGCCGACCCGCCCGACGTCAAACACCGCTTCGCCGACGGCTATCGTCTTGGAAGTACCGTCGGTGATTTTTGCGATGCTGACCAACCCTGTTCCGTATGTCCTTGACGGAGCGCCGGGCAGGGGCGGCTGCCTGACATAGACGCCGTACATCACGCCATCCAGTTGCTCCATCCAACCGTGAAACTCGCCGGCCTGGCCGTACGGGAATAATTGCCAATTTGATTGATTGTCGACGATGCCCGACGCGCAAGCGATATACGAAGCCGGTGCCCGGGCCCGAACATAATGACCGCTAACGTGCCCTCGATCCGGCATGTGCTCCGGGAGGTTCAGCGTTGGGCAACGCATAGTCGGGATTACTGTGTCGAGGGCAGTCACGTTTTTGTAGGGAGGGACGGCTGTCGTGTAAATCGGATCGGTATGGTAATAGTAGTGCTCGATTTTGGGGTCGGTCGTGAGCAGGTCGGCGAGCGCATTCTCTTCCATGTAAGGAAGAAGAAATCCGGACCACGTCGTGCCCTCTTGGAACGCGGCCCCCGGGGGAAAAGTTTTTCTCGCGCTATGATAGTTCTGCAGGGCGATGCCGAGCTGTTTGAGGTTGTTCATGCACTGCGAGCGGCGGGCGGCCTCTCTCGCGGCCTGAACGGCCGGCAAAAGCAGGGCGACCAGGATGCCGATGATCGCAATCACGACAAGCAGTTCGACGAGCGTAAAACCGCGCGTCCGGGTGCCTGCTGAACTACGTGAATCAGTTCGCATGGCGGTGGCCTCTTATTCTCCGATGAACTATCTCGCACAAGGTGATCGGTGCGCTTTGTCTTTGCCGCCGTTGCCAGCTTAGTGGGCGCGCTCGGCGGTTTGACCGGACCCATCATCCACGGCCTTCTCGATCTTGCAGCAACCTGGCGAGCCTCTGTGGAGTCCACATTTAGGACAAAGCGCGGGACCCGGTACGCAGCATTTCTTCGAAAAGGCCTTTTCACCACACTTGGTGCAGAGGATGACGTCGCGAGGAGCGCCGGTGAATGCCGAGCTGCAGCATAGGATCGAACCTTTGTGCAAACCGCAAATAGAACAAATCGCCGCCCCCGCTTTGCAGGTGTGTCCTTCTTCCTTGATATCTCCGCATAACCCGCAGAGCGTGAGCTCAAATTCGGGCACATGATCGTGGGGCGGGGGCGCCAACTCATCGCCGCAGCCGGAAAGCGCAAACAACCCTGCGGCCAAAGCCGGTAGCAAAAAAAATGACTTTCGCGTCATCGCAGACAACTCCTTGCGGTAGAAACGATTTCGCTGGCTGGTTACGTGCACGAATACCGACGGCATTCGCCAGAGTCAGTATTCCATACTCCGATTCGCCGTTCAACATGATTCGCTGGATTTTGCCCGGCAAAACGGCGTTCGGCGCAGCCTTTTTTCCAACACTTTCGTGGCTTGGTCAGCGTTGCAAGTGACCGGATGACCCGAATATCATTGCGGTCAGCGTGAACCAAGGTTAAATTTAACGCAGAACTTCTTGTTTCTTCCATTCCAAGCGCTCGGATACTCTAAGCTTGTCGCGCGGATACGAAAGATGAATAGAGCGGGCGACGTGGGCGAGCCTCTCCGATCGAAGATTCGCCGTGACGAAGACTCGCATGAAACGGTCGGTCGCGCACTTCAAGAGGCTGGGCTCAAGAAGTTGCCAGAGTTTCACTTCCATCCGCGTCTC
This sequence comes from Lacipirellulaceae bacterium, assembly GCA_036503915.1. Taxonomy (GTDB): domain Bacteria; phylum Planctomycetota; class Planctomycetia; order Pirellulales; family Lacipirellulaceae; genus JABDGM01. Next base: position 2,657 of record DASXWB010000333.1, read on the forward strand.
GGGGAGACGCGGCCGCGTCAAGGTCAGCCTCGGTTCGGCGGACCTGCTTTGGGCTTTACGCTGGTCGAGCTTTTGGTCGTGATCGCCATCATCGGCATCCTCGTCGCGCTGTTGTTGCCGGCGATTCAAGCGGCCCGCGAGTCGGCGCGGCGCACGCAGTGCACCAATAAGATGAAGCAGTGGGCCATAGCGATGCACCTGTATCACGACGCCCACAAGCAACTACCTTTGGGTTCGCGTACCTCTCCACGCCAGACGTGGGTCATGCATTTGTGGAACTACATTGAGGAGGGCAATCTTGCCGCCTTGGGCGATCTGACGAAGGACTTCTATGTCTCGCCCAACACGGAGGACAACGGCCGGTCGCTCAGAGGGGCGACAGGGCAATTTGTCGATCTCTACTCGTGTCCCAGCGATGGGGAGGGTGTCGACCAGACCGCCCAGAGCTACCAACGGCGACGCGGCAATTACGTGGTGAACTGGGGCAACGTGCTCTATGGCCAGGCCGTGGCCCGGCCCATCGTTCCGGGCGGGACGCCGCCTCCAGGGATCGCACCCTTCTCGCATACCCGAGGCGATCGTACGCAGCCGCGAAAGACCCCGTTTCGCAAAATCACCGACGGCACGTCCAAGACCCTGCTGATGTCGGAAACGCTTAAGGGTTGGGTCAGCACTGACGATGACTGGCGCGGCGACATCCAGAACGACGACGGCGGATTTCGATTCCACACCAGTGTCACT
>DASXWB010000334.1:0-7635 GCA_036503915.1 Lacipirellulaceae bacterium
AACAGGCGCGATTCTCGCTGTGGTAGGCGTCTCTAACGCCGATAGCGGTTTGGATTCCACGCGAACTCGGCATTCCAGATGCCTTCGATAAACAACTGCTCCGAGTTTTCAACAGAACGGGTGGCAAATCGCTTACTGTTCTGCCTAAGCTTTCAGCCTGCATATCGCAGCCGTCGCCCCTGCACCGGAACCGGCCGCCAGCGTATGATAGGAATACTTTCTTTCGCTGGCGCGCGGGCGATAGAACCATCGCGCCTGTTTCCTTGTCTAAGCGGCAAGGAGGAGTTTCATGTCGGATCGAAACGTAGGCCGCGGCGTGAACGGATCTGCTCCGTCCAGCACCGCCGCGGAGACCATTTTGGCGCCGCAATCGCTACTGCGCCAGCAGCCCAGCAGCGGTGTGCAGGCGCGTCAGGATGCACGCCGCCACGTGGCGCTCGTCGAAGGCAGCACGCCGCACATGAGCGCCGAGACGCGTGATTTGCTGCGCAACCGGCTGCGGATTACCGCGATCTTGTTCTTTATCGGCTTTTTCATTTTTCTCGTGCGCTGGGCATTCGTTTGGAACGAATGGTTTGCCGCCCAGAATCGGCCGCTGTTCTACACGCATGCCGCCATCACGATCGTGTTGGGTCTGTTCGCCGTGCGGTTGTGCAGGCGCTGCCGTTATTCGCTCACCACACTGCGGCTAGCCGAGCTGGTGATCTTCGGATGCCCTGCGATTTTCTTTCTTGTAAAAGAAGTGCAGGAGATGGCGTTTCTCACCGGCCTGGCCGACGGCCGCGCTCGCCTCGCGGACATTGGCACTCCCTGGATGCTCATGATCTTTACGTACGCGCTGTTCATCCCCAACACGTGGCAGCGCGCCGCCGCGGTAACCGGCGTTATGGCGATGATGCCCATTGCGGTTTTCACTTACTCCTGGCTGGCGATACCGCGATTTGTCGAAATTGCCGCGCGCTCCGACTATGCCGGCTTCATCAGCGCGCAAATCTTGATGACGTGGATCGCCGCCATGGTCGGCATCGTCGGGGTGCACACGATAGGCGCCCTGCGCCGCGAGGTTTTTTCGGCCAAGCAGCTTGGCCAGTATCGTCTCAAGCGAAAGCTCGGCGCAGGCGGCATGGGCGAGGTTTATCTGGCCGAGCATCAAATGATGAAGCGGCCCTGTGCCGTGAAGCTAATACGTCCAGAGAAGGCGGGCGACCCCCGCATGCTGGCCCGCTTCGAGCGCGAGGTCCGCGCCACGGCCAAGCTCTCGCATTGGAATTCGATCGATATCTACGACTACGGCCGCACGGCCGACGGCACGTTCTACTACGTGATGGAATTTCTGCCGGGCCACAATGTGGGTGAAATCGTCCAGGATTATGGCCCGATTCCCGCCGCGCGAACCATCTACCTGATGGACCAGGTCTGCTCGGCGCTGAATGAAGCTCACGGCATCGGGCTGGTGCATCGCGACATCAAGCCGGCCAACATTTTTTGCGCCTATCGCGGCGGAGTATTCGACGTGGCCAAGCTGCTTGATTTCGGCCTCGCCAAGCCCACGTCGCTTGACGGCATCGGTGGAGCACAGCTGACGGCCGAGGGCACGGTCACTGGCTCGCCAATGTTCATGTCGCCCGAACAAGCCAGCGGCGACGACCGCCTCGACGGCCGAAGCGACATCTATTCGCTCGGCGCGGTAATGTACTTCATGCTCACCGGCCAGCCGCCGTTCATGGATGAAAACCCGCTCAAAGTAATCATCGCCCACGCGTCGCAAGAAGTCGCGCCGCTGCGTCAACTGAATCCGGCTATCTCCGTCGAGCTCGAAGAAATCGTGATGCGCTGCCTGGAGAAAGACCCGGACGACCGGTTCCAGGATGTGACGGAGCTGCAGCGTGCACTAAAGGAAGTGGCATTCGGGGAAGCCTGGTCGAGCGACCTGGCCGCCGGATGGTGGAGCTGCAACGGCTGCCCGGAGCGCAAGAGAATGGCAGCCGAGCTAGTGGAGGCGGCCGCGGTATAACCGCAGCCGACGCGGCATTATGGATTTAGCTGCGTCAACGTGCGTTTCTCGTAGCGCCTCGCTACAATAGCCGACGCAAGTCTGCCTCCTTGGGCCATCTCCTACACCGCTTAAGAGTTCGCAGTGATGCATTCCCGTTTAACTAACCTAACTGTTCGAATCATTGCATTGATCATTATGCTTCGGGCGTCGGACGCGTCGGCAGCGGACCGCTGGACGCCTGCGCGCGCGCATGAGTGGTACGGCGCGCAGCCGTGGCTCGTCGGCTGCAACTTTGCACCGAGCAGCGCGATCAACCAGCTCGAAATGTGGCAAGGTGAAACGTTTGCCCCGGAAACAATCGATCGCGAGCTCGGCTGGGCGAAATCGATTGGCCTCAATACGGTGCGCGTGTTTCTTCACGAGCTGCCATGGCAGGAGGACCGCGAAGGGTTTTTCGAGCGAGTCGACAAGTTTCTGGAAATTTCCGCGCGGCGCGGCATCCGGCCGATGATCGTGCTCTTCGACGGCGTATGGGACCCGGATCCGCAAAGCGGTCCGCAGCGCCGACCGCGCACAGGCGTGCATAACAGCGGCTGGGTGCAAAGCCCGGGCCGCGTCGTGCTCGCCGATCCAAAAAAACAGGATGCGCTCCAGCCGTACGTGACGGATGTCATTAAGCGCTACGCCAACGACGAGCGCGTGCTCGCCTGGGATCTGTTCAACGAACCGGACAATCCGAATTCGAACAGCTATGGCCCGCTTGAGCTGAAGAACAAGGATGAGGTGGCGGCCCGGCTGGTCCGCTTATCGTTCGAGTGGGCGCGCACCGTCGGGCCGAAGCAGCCGCTCACGATTGGCCTGTGGCGATTGGAACATTGGGACCAACCGGAGCAGCTGAACCAGGTGCATCGCGCGGCGGTTGAGCTAAGCGACGTGATTTCGTTCCACGATTACGGAACGACCGACGTCACCCAGCGTCGGATCAAGGAGCTCAAGACCTACGGGCGGCCGCTACTCTGCACCGAATTCATGGCCCGTGGCAACGGCAGCACGTTCGAAGGCGCGCTTCCGATTTTCAAAAAGGAAAAAATAGCCGCGTACTGCTGGGGCCTGGTCGACGGCAAGACGAACACCAAATATCCGTGGTCCACCTGGCAGATGCCGATACTCGGCGAGCCAGACCCGTGGCATCACGAAATCTTCCACACCGATGGCCGGCCGTACCGCGACGCGGAAGTGAAGTTCATCCGCGAGCTGACTGGACGGTAAAGGGCTCCCTCGACGCGATCTGCCTCCGCATCAACACGACGAGGTTTGAGCAAATTGTCGCGTATTCGTCGCTCAACGGATCAGCTACTTGGCTTTTTCTGTCCAGCTATGTTAAGACTCATTTATCTTCTTGCGCTTGCCATCGTATTTCTGACAACGGCTGTTGAGTCGGCCGAGCGCCCCAACATCGTCTTGATTTATGCCGACGACCTTGGATACGGCGACGTCGGCTGCTACGGCGCGACGGCCGTTCGAACGCCGAACATTGATCAGATTGCGAATGAGGGGATGCGCTTTACGGATGCCCATTCCGCTGCGGCAACGTGCACTCCGTCACGGTACGCAATGTTGACTGGGCAGTATGCATGGCGCCGCAAGGGAACCGGCATTCTCCCGGGTGACGCCCCGCTAATCATCGAACCAGGTCGCACTACGCTCGCCTCCATGCTTAAGGACGCAGGTTATTCGACGGGTGTCGTCGGAAAGTGGCACCTCGGGTTAGGCGTTGGTCGTCCTGATTGGAACGGCGAGATCAAGCCGGGGCCGCTGGAAATCGGCTTCGATTACTGTTTCATTATTCCGGCGACCGGCGATCGCGTGCCTTGCGTGTATGTGGAGAATCATCGAGTCGCCAGCCTCGATCCGTCGGATCCAATCCAGGTCAGTTACAACCGCAAGGTAGGAGACGAACCAACCGGCGCAGAACGGCCCGACCTGCTGCGGATGAAGCTGCACCATGGCCACGACCAGACGATCGTCAATGGAATCAGCCGAATCGGCTATATGACGGGCGGCAAGGCTGCTCGATGGGTCGACGAGGACATGGCCGACGTGATCACCGGCAAAGCGATCGAATTCATGCAGCGGCACCGCGACAAGCCATTCTTTCTGTACTTCGCAGCGCACGACATTCACGTGCCACGTGTTCCCCACGGGCGTTTTCAGGGCGCGACGGCGATGGGCCCGCGGGGCGACGCCATTGCGCAGTTCGATTGGTGCGTTGGTCAAGTAACGAATGCGCTTGATGAACTAGGGCTTGCGGACAATACGCTACTCATCCTGACAAGCGACAACGGACCCGTTCTTAACGACGGCTACTTGGACGATGCAGCGGAACGAGTGGGCGACCACCGACCCAGCGGCCCGTTGCGCGGCGGGAAAGGAAGCCTGTTCGAAGGCGGCACACGGGTTCCCCTCCTCGTCCGCTGGCCCGCGAGAGTTCGGGCCGGAAGCTCCGGCGCCCTTGTTTGCCAAATCGATCTCATCGCGTCACTGGCTCGACTCGTTGGCGAGAATCTAGACGCAAGTACGGCCCCCGACAGTACCGACGTCCTACCCGCATTGCTGGGTCAAGCCGAAGTTGGCCGTGATGCCTTGGTTGAGCAGGCGGCCGGGCTCGCGCTGCGTCAGGGGCACTGGAAGTTTATTGGGTCAAGGCGTGGTCCGCCTGTGAACCCCAACACAAGAACGGAAACAGGTGCGTCCGCAGGTCCTCAGCTCTACAACCTCGAGAATGATCTTGCTGAGACGCGAAATCTGGCCATGCAGCACCCCGAGAGAGTCGCAGAACTCTCGCGATTACTCGATCGAATCCGCGAGGCCGAGAGTACGGAGTAATTATGCCGATCCCGGCGTCGTCCGGCAGGGCGACGTTTCTCTTCGGTAAGCGACGAGCTACAATTGTTGGCCAGGCACTGCGCGCGACAAGCGGCATGCCACCCATTCTCAGTTAGAACTGCCACAATGTCATCGAAGCCACGCACGCTATTTGAAAAGATTTGGGACGATCACGTCGTCTACGAAGAGCCCTGGCGGCAGACGATCCTGTATATCGACTTGCACCTTGTGCACGAAGTTACCAGCCCGCAGGCGTTCGAAGGGCTCCGCCTCAGCGGGCGCACGGTGCGCCGGCCCGAGCTGACGCTCTCCACCGTCGACCACAACGTGCCCACGACCGACCGCAGCCTGCCGATCGTTGACGCAATTTCGAAACAGCAAATCGATACGCTGCGCGCCAACTGCCACGAGTTTGGTATTACGCTCTATGACATTCACGACGTACGGCAAGGTATCGTGCACGTCATTGGCCCGGAACAGGGCTATACGCAGCCCGGTATGACGATCGTCTGCGGCGACAGCCATACGTCGACGCACGGTGCGTTCGGCGCGCTGGCGTTCGGCATCGGCACGAGCGAAGTCGAGCACGTGCTGGCCACGCAGACGCTGTTGCAGACAAAGCCCAAGACGCTGGAGCTGCGGGTCGATGGCCGCCTCGGTCCGGGCGTCACTGCGAAGGACGTCATCCTGTATCTTATTGGGCAAATCTCCACCGGCGGCGGCGTCGGCTATTGCGTCGAATACACCGGCGAGGTGGTGCGCAGCTTCTCGATGGAGAACCGCATGACGGTTTGCAACATGTCGATCGAAGGCGGTGCCCGAGCCGGCCTCATCGCGCCCGATGACAAAACATATGAATACCTGTGCGGGCGCCCGCATGCTCCTCAAGGCGCGACGTTCGACCAGGCCGTCGAGCGCTGGCGCAAGCTGCCGACCGATCCCGGAGCGAAATACGATAAGTCGCTCGTATTTGATGGCGCTAAGATCGCGCCGCAAGTCAGCTGGGGCACAAATCCAGGTCAAGTCGTGCCGGTCACCGAACACGTCCCGAAGCCGTCCGACTTCAGCGATCCGAACGAACAGAAAACTGCCACCAGCGCGTTGCAGTACATGGGTCTCACGGGTGGCGAGGCGATTTGCGATCTCAAACTCGACCGCGTGTTCATCGGCTCCTGCACGAACGCGAGAATCGAAGATCTGCGCGCAGCCGCCGCCGCCGTCAACGGCCACAAGGTGGCGAGCCACGTCAATGCCATGGTCGTGCCCGGCAGCGGACTGGTGAAGCAGCAGGCCGAGCGCGAAGGCCTCGACCGCATCTTCAAAGAAGCCGGCTTCGAATGGCGCGAGGCCGGCTGCAGCATGTGCCTGGCGATGAACCCCGACAAGCTCGCGCCGGGCGAGCGATGCGCCTCGACCTCGAACCGCAACTTCGAAGGCCGCCAAGGCCGCGGCGGCCGCACGCACCTCGTCTCCCCGGCAATGGCCGCCGCCGCTGCCTGCGCCGGGCATTTTGTCGATATCCGCGAGTGGCGATAAATCCAATGAAACCGTTTACCAAACATTCCGGTCGCGTTGTGGCAATGGACCGCGCCAACGTCGATACGGATCAAATCATTCCCAAGCAGTTCTTGAAGCGGATCGAGCGGACCGGCTTTGGAGAGTTCTTGTTTTGGGATTGGGCGCGAGATTTTGATGGCTCAGTCAATCCGGCGTTCGAATTGAACCGCCCGGAGGCGAAAGGCGCCAGCGTGCTTTTGACGCGCAGGAACTTTGGCTGCGGCTCGAGCCGCGAGCATGCGCCGTGGGCGCTTGAAGATTGGGGCTTCCGCGTCTTGATCGCCCCCAGTTTCGCCGACATATTTTATAACAATTGCTTCAAGAACGGCATGCTGCCGATTGTGCTCGCTGAAGAACACGTCAATGAGCTGTTTCGCCGGGCAGCGGACCAGCCAGCCTACGAGCTGACGGCCGACCTCGAGAGCTGCACGCTCAGTGATCGGCAAGGACTGTCGCTTAAGTTCGAAGTCGAGCCATTTCGCCGCCACTGCCTGCTCCACGGCCTGGACGACATCGGCCTGACGCTCGAGCACGAAGACAAAATCGCCGCCTACGAGGGGGCCCACGGCGTCGCCGGCTGATTCGTCGGTCTACTTCACCTCAACCTAAGTAGTCCATTGATGATGCGCAAATCAATTGGAAGTTTGCTCGCGCTATTGCTCGTATTATGGGCCCAGGCCGCCATCGCCGAGGATGTTTCCGTCGAAACTGTTCTAACCGGATTGAGCCGTCCAAGCAGCGTGACAATTCGCCCCGGCGGTACTCCCGATCGCTACGAAGTCTTCGTTGCCGAAAGCGGCGCACGGCGCATCATCCGCATGTCGAGCAACGAGCCGAATCGCTCTTCGGACGCGATCACCGGCTTTCCGGAATCTTCAGGCGGCTACGGAGGCCCAACCGACAGCCCAGGGGGTATTTTGTTCCTGGATGAGAAACATCTCGTAGTGAGTGTTGCCGGCGCGCCGCCCGAATTGCGCTTGTATGAATTGACGGAAGCCGGCACGTCACTGTCGGCCAACCAGGCAAAACAGCAAGTCACTCCTGAGCTGTCCCCCAAAAATTCTGAGGCAGCGCTTGGCATATGCCGTGGGCTTGCGCGAACGCGGGCAAACGATAATGTGGCGGACATGTTGTTTGTCACTATTTACTGGGGTCGTCCGGTTCACGGCGTCTGGAAAGTGCCTGTCCGAGCAAAC
>DASXWB010000335.1:0-2677 GCA_036503915.1 Lacipirellulaceae bacterium
GATGGCGACGGCGACCGGCAGATATCGCAAGCCGACTACTTGCTTTGGAGAGCAAACTTCGGCGTTTCGGTGGGCAGCAGTGCTGGAGTCGCCGCAGTGCCCGAAGCAGCGTCGATCGTGCCGCTAGCGCAACTCTTTGCACTCGGTTGCGTTGCGCTTCGCAGGTTTTGCCACAAACGGCTGTAGATTTGCGTCAACCGAGTGCAATTGAGATCCGGAAGAAGCATGCTGTCCGTGTTATACTTCGGACCATGACGGCCGACGCGACAAGTGGTCCATCGCCAGCGAAACAAGTCGACTTCGCCACGACACATTGGAGCGTGGTCCTGGCGGCCGGAGGTCGTATTGCGCCGGCGGCAAGCCAGGCTCTTGAGCAGCTATGCGAGGGCTATTGGTATCCGGTCTATGCGTATGTCCGGCGGCGCGTTCCCGACGTGCACCAAGCGCAGGACCTTACCCAGGCGTTTTTTGAGCAGCTACTCGAGCGGCGGGCGTTGGAGGCGGCCGATCCGGAGCGGGGGCGATTTCGCGCGTTTCTGCTCACGGCGTGCAAGCGGTTTTTGATCAATGAGTGGCACAAAGACCGCGCGGCGAAACGCGGCGGGGGACAGCGGCCGCTCTCATTCGATTTCGATTCAGGCGAGTCGAAGCTGGGCCTGGTTGCCGCCGACACGCTCACGCCCGACGAGCTGTACGACCAGAAGTGGGCGATTACGCTGCTGGAGCGGGTCATGGATCAGCTCCGCGCCGAGTATGCCGCTAAGCAGCGGCTGCCGCATTTCGAGACGCTCAAGAACTACCTCGCCGGCTCGCCGCAAGACGGCTCCTTTGCGACCGCCGCTCAGGCGCTCGGAATCAGCGAAACCACGGCAAAGGTAGCGGCGCACCGCATGAGGAAACGCTACCGCGAGCTACTGCGCGGCGAAATTGCCCAGACGCTCCAGCGGCCGGAGGAGATCGACGAGGAAATCCGCGAACTTTTCAACGTGCTGGGCGGCGAAAAAAATCGAAAAGGCATGTAACCATCGGGACAATCTCTTGAAAGGAAGTGTAGAGCAGCAAAGAATCCCCTCCCCAACCCTCCCCGCAAGGGGGAGGGAGTCGGAAGTCCACTATTTGTCTTGATACGTAGAGTTCCTGCGATGTCGCAACAAAATCGTTGCCCGGAATGCGGAGCCGAATTGCCGTCTGGGACTCTGGGCGGATTGTGCCCGAAATGCCTGCTGGCCGCCGGGCTGGAAAGTCGCGCGGAGGCAGGGCCGGCGGCCGGGAGCGGCTCGGAGGCGCCGACGACGCCTCACTCGGGCACTTTCGTCCCGCCGGACGCGGCATCTCTGGCCGCTCATTTTCCGCAGCTGGAGATCCTGGAGCTGTTGGGTCACGGCGGGATGGGCGCGGTCTACAAAGCACGGCAGCCGAAGCTCGACCGGATGGTAGCGCTAAAGATCATCCGGCCGGAATCGGCCCACGATCCGGCCTTCGCCGAGCGTTTCAACCGCGAGGCCCGCATGCTCGCGCGGCTCAGTCATCCGCGCATCGTCGCGGTGTACGATTTCGGAAGTGTAGACGTCTCGCTCCGCGAGACGGGTCCTCACGCCGAGCATAAGGGCTACACTTCGCGTCCGCTGTACTACTTCCTGATGGAGTACGTCGAGGGCACGAACTTGCGGCAGCTACTGCAGACTGGCGAGCTGCTTCCGCAGCAGGCGCTGGCGATTGTGCCGCAAATTTGCGAAGCGCTGCAGTTTGCGCACGACGAGGGCATCGTGCACCGCGACATCAAGCCGGAAAATATTTTGCTCGACAAGCGCGGGCGCGTGAAGATCGCCGACTTCGGCCTGGCGAAGCTAGTGGCCAGCTCGCCGCAAGAGTTCACGCTCACTGGCACGCATCAGGTCATGGGCACGCCGCGCTACATGGCTCCAGAGCAGATGGAAGGTTCGCACGCGGTCGATCACCGGGCCGACATCTATTCGCTGGGCGTGGTGTTTTACGAAATGCTCACCGGCGAAGTGCCCATGGGGCATTTCGAGCCGCCATCGCAAAAGGTGGAGATCGATGTGCGATTAGATGAGGTCGTGATGCGCACCCTGGCGCGTGCGCCGCAGCGGCGCTATCAGCATGCGAGCGACGTGAAGAACGAGGTCGAATCGATTTCCCAGACATCCTGGCGAGCGCCGACTCCGGAAATTCGTCGTGAAATACCGATCGACGATGCCGAAATCAAAGCTGCCCGCCAACAAGTCCAATTTCCGGTCATCGGCTTGTTAGTCATGGGCATTTTCGCCTTGCCTCTGGCGGGGCGTGCGTTTCTATCGCGCTACGGCGATCAGACATTATCGGAAAATCCACAGCAACTGCTATTCTGGCTGGCATATTTCCTGCCGCCGTTGGCGACGCTGGTCGGCGCGGTGAAAATGCTGCAGCTTTCATCATACCGATGGGCCGTTGCGGCCAGCCTGCTTGTTATGCTTTCCCCCGCCGTGCTGGACCAGCGACAAGTGTGGTGGATTTGGTGGCTGTGCGTTCTGATCGGAATTTGGTCGCTTGTGGTGCTCAGCAGGCCTGAGGTTAAGCGAGGCTTTGCCTCGCAAGCACAAAGGACACCTGGCAACCCGGCGCGCGTTGACCCGAAAGGTGGTTCGGCACAGGAGCTTGGCAGCCAGCCGCGCGTGCC
>DASXWB010000336.1:0-2865 GCA_036503915.1 Lacipirellulaceae bacterium
CACGTACATGTCGACCGGGATGAACCGGTCGACGCCCTGCACGACGGCATACGTGTCAAACACGCCCCCGGTGCAGGCGCAGGCGCCCATCGAAATGCACCACTTCGGCTCCGGCATCTGCAGCCAGATCCGCTGCAGCACCGGCAGCATCTTCATCACCACGCGCCCGGCGACGATCAACAGGTCGCACTGCCGCGGGCTAAAGCGCATCACCTCGGCGCCGAATCGGGCCATATCATGCCGCGAAGCGGCCGTGGCCATGAGCTCGATGCCGCAGCACGCCGTGGCGAACGGCATCGGCCAGAGGCTGTTCGATCGGGCCCAGTTGGCGGCCGCATCGAGCTGCGTCAGAAATACGTTTTCAGGCAGTCCTACCGCCATCGGAACACCCCTTTGCGCCAAGCGTAGACGTAGGCGATCACCAGCGTGGCCATGAACACGAGCATCACGGCGAACACGGTGCTGCGCAGCTCGGCCGGGATTCCGGGATTCGTTTTCCAGTCCGGGCTGGTCGCTGGATCCACGTACGCCCCGACGGCCCACGGGTAAAGAAACAAGAGCTCCACGTCGAATACGAGAAACAGGATCGCCACCAGGTAGAATTTCACGTCGAACGGCTGCCGTGCGTCGCCCACGGGGTCCATGCCCGACTCGTACGGCATTTCCTTGACGGTCGTTTTTTTCCTGGGGCCGGCCACCTGGGCCAGAATCAGGTTCGCGGCCACGAACCCGACGAGCACGGCGGCGTAGATCAATAGTGGGTTAATCGAGTCCATATTCGTGGGCAAAGCGCGGAACGAGCGGCAAATAACGGCTGGAATTACGCCTTCGCCCGCAAAAAATCATAGTGATCCCGCGCCGGCCGAGCAAGCCGTGATGCGGCGCTCGTCATTTAGCGGCGAAGTCAGTTGCCGAGGTTCCGGCATGGCGATTTTATTCGGGACTCGGCCGGACAGAACGACTCGCGCAACCGGCGCCATCGCTACAAAGCGACTGCTCGACGTGCGCGTAGAGGAATACAATGAAGTGGTTGCACCCTTGTACCTGCCAGCGCCGATTTGACGCTGTGGTACGCTAGATTATGGTTTGTGGCGCAAGCTGGCTCGCGGCGTGCCACCCGCGCATCGCTGGAAACCCGTGAGCCAGGTGTCAAACCGCTTTAGTAACTGCGCCCGCACTAAATCTGCCTTTGGATTGAACGGCTATGAAATCTCTCTTGTTCGTGTTGTGCCGCCGATTGTTGTTGCTCGCACTTACCATGTTCGCCGGACTCGCGACGAGCGAGATCGCCGTCGCGCAAGAGACTGACGCCGAAACAGAAACTGCGGAGGCCGGCGCCGAAGGAGAGGCGCCCCGGACCGCGGCGGACATCACGCTGGAGGAGGCCCAGGCTGCCGCGAAAGAAGGGGAGGAAGCCATCGCGGCCAAGGATTACGACAAGGCGTTTGCCGCCTACACCAAATTACTGCAATACGGTTCCGTGGATCCATTCAATCGGCAACTGGCCGTGCTGATGGGATACACGGGGCGCGGAATGGCGATGGCCGGCATGGAGGAATATGAGGCAGCAATCGAGGAGTTCAAACTGGCTACGGACGTGATGCCGAATTTCACGCCAGCGCTCGTCGCGCGTGGGCAAATGTTTCTCGAGGCCGGCGCGGCCGACCAGGCGCTCCCCGATTTTGAGGCGGCCGTCAAAAGCGACCGCACCAACCTGCCGGCCCAGTTCGGATTGGGCAAATCGTACGTCATGTTGGGCTACGCCCCGCAGGCAATCAAACCACTGACGCGCGTTCTTGCGGCCGACCCGCAAAACGCCGAAGCCTATCGCCTGCGCGGCATTGGCTACGCGGGCGTCTATAAAATCAACGAGGCCTTGGCCGACCTGCAAGAGGCGATCAGCCTCAATCCCGAGGACTACGAAGCCTATTTCTCGCTGGGAGCCATTTATTTGCGCGAGGAGAAGTTTGACGAAGCTGCCGCGGAGTTCGCCCGCTCAATCCAGCACTACAAGCCCAAGAAGGGCCAGGAAGACGTCCCGTACGTGCAAGGGCATTTGACGCTGGCCAGCGCGCACATCGAGCACGGCAAAGCGGCGAAGGACGAAGCCACCAAGCAGGCGGCCTACCAGGCGGCCATCGACCAATCCGAAACGCTGTTGAAGCTGCTGGACGAGAAGAACCCGGCGTATGCGCCCTACCGGGCCGCCGCGCTGCACGGCCGGGGTATCGGCGAGCGGATGAAAGGCGAGTTTGGCAAGGCGATCAAGTCGTTCACCGAAGCGCTCAAGCTCAGCCCGGATTTGGCCGAGACGTATTTTCGCCGCGGCATTTGTTTCCACTTGATTGGCGAAGACAAGATGGCGATTTCTGATTTCGTGCAGTCGGCCAATCTCAACGTTGAGGAGCCGGACCCGCGCGCCAATCTTTGGGAGGGCTTCACGCACGCCAAGCTGGGCGATTACCTGGAGGCCGTTCGCGCCTATGGCAACGCCATTGCCGCCAGCGACCGTTATACGCCCGCCTACGTGAACCGCGGCCTGGCTTACGTGCAGCTCAAGGAATACGACAAAGCGATCGCCGATTTCAACGAAGCGATTCGCCTCGAGCCGACGCAGGCCGAGCACTACTACAAGCGCGGCATCGCCTACGAGCAGCTTGGCGATTTGGAAAAGGCCGCCGCGTCATTCGCCAGCGCGATCCAGTTCAACGACAAGCACGAAGGCGCCTATCGCCGCATGGCCGCCGTCATGCAAGCGCTTGGCCGCAGCGAGCAGGCGGCCGAGTTTCGCCAAAAGGCGGCCGAGCTCGCGCCGGAGCGCGCTTCTCGCTAGCGGCGACGACAAATCAACGGCATGAATTGTCC
>DASXWB010000337.1:0-5881 GCA_036503915.1 Lacipirellulaceae bacterium
ACATGGCCGCGAGTCTCGGCGTCGATCTGTCGGCCGGCGCTTCCTTGGGCGGAGCTTTGTCGCTATTGGTGAGCCTGCAGCTACCTTCGCTAAATATCAACATGTCGGCGGTGGCATCGCTGGCCGCCGCATTGTCGGCTATCGCCAGCGTAAAGGCGGCGTTTGGTGTGGATTTGTTGGCGGGCGGTGGAATTAGCGCGTCGTTGCAGGCGATGCTCTCAGCGGCGGCGAGCCTTTCGGTATCCGCGAGCCTGGCCGCATCCGCATCCGCCGGAGCCCAACTCAGCGCGCTGGTGCCGATGTTAGGCGCAGATCTTTCCGCGATGGCTGCGTTGAGCGCTAGTGCCAGCGCCAGCGCGATGGCCGGTCTTGGCCTTCCAAACCTCGCTCCTTTATCGATGGTCGCTTCGTTGGCACTTGGGATGGGAGCGCTCGGCTTCAATGCCACGGCATCAGTCGGGTGCCCGATGTGCCCTATTGCCGGGCTCTTGGGTTAGCCGGTCGCACTCGGCTGGCGCTCGGTGATCAAATCCGAGGCAATAAGAATAAGAATTAGTGAACGGGCGGCAAGCCGCCGCCCGCGTCACTGAAGTGGACATTGCAGTACTGCATCAGGCTGCCCGCTTCGAGATAGACGTTCTTGAGCGCTACAGCATATCCGACCACGGCGCGATAGTAGTCAGCTTCGGCTTCGGCCAGGCGGCGCTCCGAATCAAGCAGCACATCGTAGTTGGTCTCGCGCTGCGCCTCTTGCACCTCCGGGTCGGTTAACACGCTGTACTGCTGCAGTGCGGAGGCGCGGCGATTGTAAGCAGTCTGCATGAGCTGGAACATTCGGGTTTTTTCCGCGACGGCGTTGCTCAAGTCGTGCAGCACCTGCCGTTCCATCTCTTCGAGAAGGGCCCGCTCGCGCGAGAGGGCCAGCTGCGCATTGGCCACCGCCAGGTGACCTTGACGGAATCCAATGGGCATGTTCAGTTCCATGCCGATTTGCCATTCGTCGGTTCCGGCGTCAACCGCCTCCGCCGGCGTAATCGTCACAAACTGGGGATCGTAAAGGTTGTCGCCGAAGCCGCGGCGGCGATAGCGACCGACAACATCCAAATCCGGCTTCACAAAATTCTCGCTGGCCCGCAATTCGAGGCTGCGCCGCCTGATGCGAGACCGCTGCTGTGCTAACTCCGTGCGCTGGGACAATGAGGTCGTCGCCAGCTGGTCCCAGTTGAGCACGACGTTCGCCGTGACGGGCTCGGTAACCGGCCGGATCAGACGGCCGTCGTTGATCGGAAGCCCCATAATGAGCCGCAGGCGGCGCTCGGCGACGTAGATGCCGCCGATGCCCTGAAACGTGCCGCCGGTGCTGCCGTTGAAGTCGCGCGTGCCTTCCACCAGCCGGCCGCTGAGCGAAGTCTCGACATCCTGGCTGAACCGGTAATATTGCTCCGCCGCCTGCGCCACTTTATCCAACTCGGCCCCGGCGACGCCCTCTTCCTGCAGCCTCCGCAGCCGCTGCCATGTCTGAAGGCTGCGGTCACGGACGCTTTTCCTCACTTCCAGGTCGCGATAGGCGTACACGAGGTCCCAGTAGGCGTTCTCGACGTTGCTCAGGAAATCGCGCAGCGCCAGTTGAAAATCGGCCGCGCTGATCTCCGTGTTGACTCGCGCGATGAGCACGCCGTTATAAACGCCCGGTATCGCATCGGGACCCGCGATCCGATTGAACTCCACGCCGGCGCCCTGCAAGAGCGGCTGACGAATCTCGGCTTCGGTGTTCCACGTCCAGGCGTGCGTGTTGATCTGCCCTCGGGAACCGAAGATGTTGCTCGGCGAGTTGTTGAAATCATCCTCAATGTAATGGCGCAGGAAGAACTGCGTGCCCGTGGCGGCGCGCTTGCTCAACTCCTGTTCGATTCGCCACAAGTCCTGGCGGAAGAAATTCGTGCCGCCGCCCAAGAATGTGTTGTTGAGCACACGGTCGTTCTTTTCGAAGAACGCTCGCGAATTCAACTGAGCGTCGAAAGCCGATAACGCCGCTTCCGGCCCAAATCGTGGATCGGTCGCCTGAAGCGACGGGTTGTAGATTGTGGGCGTCAGCTCGGGCGCCTGGATGATCCGCGCACCCAGGTCACGCATCACCGTGGAATTTGAAAGCGCGGTTTGAATCGCCTGGTCGAGCGTGAAGTCCCAATATGCGATCGTGGATGAATCGGTATCGAGGGCAAACGGCGGCGGCTCAACGACGACGGCCCCCGGGGGCAGGCCCTCGACAGTCTCTTCATAACTGACTTGTTTCAGAAGATCTCGATCGAATTCCTGGGCCGGTTTGCCGCTGTCGACAAACGGTTGCTGTTGCGAGCAGCCGGTCAGAATGGCGATGGCAATCGCGCGAACCGTCCAATTCCAAAGATGTTGCTGCGTTCTGCGACTCATATGTCGATTGCAACAAGTCTGCGATTGTTGAGGCACCCTGCAACGAGAGCCTCCAAGGCATCACCTCGTGTGATGGAATCGGCATTTTGCAGTGCGAAGTGAACCCTATTAACCGAATTATCCGAAAACCCGCTGCCATCCGGGCAAACATCCAAGCCATCCTACTTTACCCAGTTCAACTCTAGTTTCGACAGCTCGCGTCAGACGCCGCGCAGCTTGGAAATATGCCGATGACTGCAAGTCCAAGCTTATACTGGCATGTATGGTCAGTGATTCGTCGCAGCCCAGTGAATCAGCCGATTCCCAGTGGATCGAATTCGAGAGCTCTCTCGGCGAAATGGCTCGGCTTGCCAAATCTGGCATGCCGTTTGACAGGCTAGCCAAATCGCTTCTGGATGAAACCGTCCACCTTTTAGCAGCCGTTGGCGGAGCAGTTTGGCTTGGCAACGGTGCCAGCACTGCGCGACTGGAGTATGAGGTCAACTATCACTTGCTCAATGGCGAGGCGGGCCAAAGCTTTCATCCGTCGCTATTGGAGCTGGCACGCAACGAAGGGGAAACCGTGGTCGTGCCGCCTGGGGGCACAACCGTCGGTTCACAGCTTGCAGCGAACCCGACCGACTTTTTGCTGCTGATTGCCCCACTCAAAGTGGATCAGCAGGTCGTCGGATTCTTTGAGATCATCCAGCGCCCGTCGACAAAGCCCGCGGCGGTGCGCGGCAATCGGCGTTTGCTAGCTCTTGTGAGCGAACTTGCGGCCGACCATTTGCGCAGTCAGGAAATCCGGCAACTCCGCGATGAGCGGTTGCGAACTCAGCAGTTCGAGAAGCTCACGGAGCGAATCCATGCGAAGATCGAATTGCGTTCGGTCGCCTATGAGATTGCCAACGCGGGGCGGCAACTCATCGAATGCGATCGGCTAAGCGTGGCAGTGCGCAAAGGGCGGCAATTCCAGATTGCCGCGATCAGTGGTGTTGATTCAGTGAATCGTCGATCGAATGCGGTCCGCCGCTTGGAGGAGCTTGCCGCTCGCGTGGCCAAAGCTGGTGAAACCATATGGTACAACAATGAGAACGACGAAACCCTGGCGCCGCAAATCGCTGAATTGCTGCAAGGACATGCCGACGATGTACACCCGCGGACCATGGGAATAATTCCACTCCCCGCTGCCGAGTCGGAACCGATCGCGCTTCGGCCGCCCATCGTTGGCGTGTTGATCGTCGAACAGTTTAGTTCGGTTCTCGATGCGGCTGTTCGCGAGCGGGCCGCGCACGTAGCTCGGCAGAGTGCACTGGCCGTGGCCAATGCGCTGCGATACGAGTCGTTGCCGACGCTTCCATTTGCGCGGCGGAGAAGCGATCAACTTGCTCAGCGCGGTCTCCGTATGTCGACAATTCTGGCCGGACTTGTGGGAATTGTGCTTGTCGCATCACTATTTTTCATCCCGATGACTTTCAATGTGCACGCCGAAGGCGAGTTGCAACCGGACGAGCAGCAGCACTTGTTCGCGCCGTTCGAGGGTCAGGTCGCCGCAATTCATGTCGAACACGGACAGCGAGTTTCGGCCAACGACGTTCTGCTTGAGCTTCGCAGCACCGAGATCGACCTGGAAAGCCAGCGCATCCAAGGCGAATTCGACGTCACGCAACAACGCATCGCGACAATCGAATCATCGCTGCTATCGATCGACGACTCCGACGACGAAGATGTGGCCCGCATGAACCAGCTCGCCGCCGAGCAGGAAGAATTGAGACAACTCTTGGCCAGCCAACAGGAGCAGTTGGCAACCTTGCGACGTCAGCGCGAAAAGCTCGTGATTCGCAGCCCGATGGACGGCAAGGTTCTCACTTGGGACTTGGAAAAGTCACTATCCGACCGGCCAGTACAACGGGGACAGCTATTGTTGAGCGTCGCGAACCTCGAAGGACCGTGGATCGCGGAGCTGGACGTGCCCGATGACGAGATCGGTCACATTCTGAAGGCTCACTCGTCGTCTGACGACACGCCGGTGACCTTCCAACTGGCAACTAATCGCGGCATCGATTTTCAGGGCGTGATACGCCGCATCGCCAGCCGGACCGAAACCGGCCCCGACGATCGCCCAGTCGTGCGCGTGACGGTCGACGTGGACGAGAAAGCGATTGGCGAACTGAGGCCGGGCGCAACGATTTTTGCGAAGATCAACTGCGGCTCACGAAAAGTGGCGTACGTTTGGTTCCATGACGTCGTTGAGGCAGTGCAAGGCTGGTTACGGTTTTGACCACATCTCGCGGGATTTCTATATGAATCGTTGTTGTCAGTCTTTGTCGACGCGCAATTCTGACGTCCGCCGCATACGAACGCCTATCGCGCTTTTGGCAGCGTCGCTGATCTTGAGTTTAGCGACGAACTTCGCCGTCGGCGCCGAGCCACTGGTTGTCGAGTCGGCGCTGCTGCGTTTGACACAGCAGGTCGACGTGCCGGCCCGGGCACAAGGGGTCATCTCCACGATCCATGTTGCTGAAGGCGACTCCGTTGAGCAAGGCACGCTGCTCGCGCAAATGGACGACACTGAAGCCCGGCTGTTAGAGGGCCGGGCCGCGATCGAACTGCAACTCAACAAAGAGAAAGTCAACAATGACGTCGCAATTCGGTCCGCCCAGAGGGCCCTCGTATTCAACAAGTCAGAGTTTGAGCGCCTCGAGCGGGTCCGCCGAGACACGCCGGGCAGCATTTCCGCATCCGAGCTTGAAGAACGCCGGTTTCGCGCCGAGCAAGCGGAGCTCGATCTTGAAAAGGCTCAGCACGAGCGGCGGCAGGACGAGCTTTCGGCGGATCTCAAGGCCAAGGAGCTCGAATTGAGTCAGTACAGCATCGATGTGCGGAAAATCCTCGCGCCGATCAACGGAGTCGTAGTTGAAGTGCTGCGGCAGCCGGGCGAATGGGTCGAGCCGGGCGAAAAGGTGCTGCGCATCGTGCGCATTGACCGGCTTCGCGTCGAAGGAATGGTTCACGCTCGCGACTTGCCGCCCGATTTGCGCGGGGCGCCTGTGACCATCACGATGGAGCTGCCCGGCAAAGGGGAAACGACGTTTGAGGGCAAGATCGTCTTTGTCAGTCCGGAAATCAGTCCCGTAAACGGGCAGGTCCGCGTGTGGGCCGAAGTGGATAACAAAGACGGGTTACTTAAGCCTGGTCTGCGGCCACGGATGACCATCGTTCCGGCCACAGTGGATCAAAGCGCCGGTGCGGCAGCACGGCTCGATCGCCAATCGGCGCAACGACGGGCACGTGAATAGGCACGGCGATGGATAAGAGGCTTCCTACCGTGGGCGGAATCGGGTTGCGGATGCGGCCCGACCTCGTAGCGCGCCTCCAACAGGACGGTGCGTCGCAGGCCTGGATCGTTAAAGACCCAGTCGCGCTGCGGTATTTCACTTTCACCGCCCAGGAATTTGCCATTCTTAAGTGG
>DASXWB010000338.1:0-4317 GCA_036503915.1 Lacipirellulaceae bacterium
ATTGCGATGCATGAGACTTCTCCTGTTGTGAAAAAAACACGTGCGAAATTGATACGTAGCTGAATTCGCAAGAATTCAGATGAACAATAGGGCTGAACTCTTGTGAGTTCAGCTACGGTCGTTGCTTTGTGGCCCTAAAACGTGAATGCCGCGGATCGACTGTACCGCTTACCCGTGCCGCGGCGGTTCACTCCGTTGAACGTGCGCGCCTTGCGCCGCCCGGCGGCCGTGCTCCGGCTGCGAAGCTTGCCCCGCGTTTGCGCGGAGTGCGAGCGGACGGGGAACTCGCCGCTGCGCTGATACGTGAACCGCTCGAATCGTTCGAGCTCCGCACCGTCGTCGTACTGGTCCTGATACCGGTCGATTGGTTTCGTCGAGGCGATCATCACTTGCTCCTTGGTTGGAAAGATTGGTGAATGGATTTCTAAACTGGGTTTAATGGCGGCCGCGGGCACCGATGCGAAGCATTGGTCCGCTTCGAGCACGGCTAACGCAATTGAGCCGTCAATCTCCAAACGCCCGCCCGGTCCCTTACGGCGGATGCATCATCGCGGCCGTGCCGAGCGTCGTGTCGAGTTGCCGAAGCACGGCAGGCGAGAACTGCAGCTGGTACACTTCCAGCCAGGCAGCGCTGGGCGGCTTGCACACGTAAGCCGTGGCCCCGGCGGCTCGCACCGCCAGCTCGTCTGCGGCCGAATATTCGTCGCCCACCAGAAACACGGTCGAGCGGGGCAAGCGTCGCCGCACGAGCTTCAGCAGTGCGACGCCAGTCATATCGGGCAAACTGACGTTCACGACCCACAGCGTCGCGGCGTTGCCGCTGGCCGCGCGCAGCGCTTCCTCGCCCGTCGAGAACAAACCGACGCGCACGCCGCGCTCGCTCAGCTCGACGACGAGTGGCCCATAGTCATTGAGCTTCTTGTCCGCGACGACGACGTAATCGACTTGGTTGTGTTTCGCTGGCATAGTACTTCCACAAAGCGCGTGACGATCAATTCGCGAGTCGCTAAAAGCAATCGCGGGGCCAAGAGCGCGCAAGCCCAGGCGCGAGGCGTGACAAGTTGAAGTCGCTGAAAGAGATGCAGCGCAGAAAGTTCTTGTGCGTCCGCGAACAGCTCAATTTCGCCATATGGCGCTGTCCGCCTGCGATAGAAAGCTGTCCGAATACGGACAGTGAATCATAAAGCCTTACGCAGATAACTGTACGGATTCGGACAGCCGAAAGATAAGTTCGACACCATGCGACTTAAGAGCACTTACAGGAAAAAACCGCCAAGGATGCCAAGCGCGCCAAGAAGTCCGAAGCGGCCGATGCCGTTACTTGGCGATCTTGGCGATCTTGGCGGTTTAATTCATTCTGTCAGGCGCTTAAAACCAGAGAGCCACTAATCGCTATCGATGCCGTGGCGTTTCAACTTGCGCAGAAGTGCTTGCCGCGTGATGCCGAGCAGGCGGGCCGCCGCGGAGCGGTTGTTGAATGTGTGTGCCAGCGTTCGTGCGATGTGGTCGCGCTCTATCTCATCGAGTGAAAGCCATCCGCTACCTTTGGCAGTCGGTCGGCGGCCGACCTCGGCATGTCGTTCCATCGGATCGGGCGTCGCTCCAAGCGTCGCTTCGGCGGCAATCGCGGGTTGAACGTCGCTCCGCGCCGATCCCAACGATAGCGACATAATCCTCCGCAGCAGTTCGGCGGTGATCACCCGCGAATCGCTGTCAATCGCTGCCTGCTCCAGCACATTCCGCAGTTGCCGCACATTGCCCGGCCAGGAAAACTCCACGAGTGCCGCACTCGCCGCGTGAGAAAGCGAGCAGGCCGGAAGACCTTCGTCCGCCAGCTGGTCCAAGAAAGCGCTCGCCAGGTCGCAAATGTCGACGGACCGCTCGCGCAGGGCGGTCGTTCGCAAATGCACCACGTCGAGGCGATAGTACAAGTCCTCGCGGAACCGGCCTTCGAGCACGTCCAGGCGCAAGTTGCGGTTGGTCGCGGCAACGACGCGGACATCCACGCGCTCGCCGTGATGGCTGCCCACGGGCGTCACCACGTGCTCCTGCAATACGCGCAGCAGCTTCGCCTGCAGCGAGTATTCCAGCTCGCCAATTTCATCGAGAAAAATCGTGCCGTGATTGGCCGCGCGAAAGCATCCCAGCGCATCGCAATTGGCGCCCGTAAACGCTCCAGCCACGTGGCCGAAGAGCTGGCTCGACATCAGCTCGCCTGACATCGACGCGCAGTCGACGGGGATGAAAGGCTGCTCGGCGCGGGGGCTGCGGGCATGAATCTGGCGGGCGACCAGTTCCTTGCCGGTGCCGCTGGGGCCCGTAATAAGAACGTTCGATGTGAACGGCGCGATCCGGTCAATCTCGGCCCGCAGGCGCACCGTTACCGGCGACTGGCCGACAATGACTGTAGAACTCTGGCGCGAGGCCAGAGGGCGAACTCTCATTAGACTTCCTCCTGCGCCCGAATCCCGCCGGATGCTTGGGACAGGGAAAGGCAGTCCAGCCTCGCCGATGATGACGACAGTTTGTCAGTTTAGCGACCAAATGACGGGGTGCAAGAAGAATCTCACCATACAGGTGAGACGTGGTGTCCGAATGATGGCGCTCCGCGTTTCGCTTGCTTATTTTTAGAGTCATATTTTGCCATAATGTCCGCCTTAGACCGTCTCTTGGCACGAGTCGAGCGTAGCGGCCAGAGCATGAGCCGGCAGCATGAATGGTGGCAGCGCGGGGTGATTTACCAGATCTATCCCCGATCGTTTCAGGACTCGAACGGCGACGGCGTCGGCGACCTGCCGGGCGTCCTGTCTCGCCTCGACTACCTCGAATGGCTGGGCGTCGACGCGATCTGGCTATCGCCCATTTACCCGTCGCCGATGGCCGATTTTGGCTATGACATCTCCAACTATACCGATATCGAGCCCGTTTTCGGCACACTGGCAGACTTTGATCGGCTTGTGGCCGAGGCGCATCGCCGCAGCATCAAAATTGTGCTCGACTTTGTACCCAACCATACTTCGAGCGAGCACCCATGGTTTCTAGAGTCGCGCTCGTCGCGCGATAACCCCAAGCGAGATTGGTACATCTGGCGCGACCCGGAGCCGGGCGGCGGCCCGCCCAACAATTGGCTCAGCAATTTTGGAGGCAGCGCTTGGCAGCTCGATAAGCGGACCGGCCAATACTACTATCACGCCTTTTTGGGCGAGCAGCCCGACCTCAACTGGCGCAACCCCGAGGTGCAGGACGCCATGCTGGACGTGCTGCGCTTCTGGCTTGACCGGGGTGTCGACGGTTTTCGCGTCGACGTGATCTGGCACATCGTCAAGGACGATCAGTTTCGCGATAACCTGCCCGATCCGGAATACAAGCCGCACCACGCGCCGCACCGCCAGCTGCTGGCCACCTACAACACCGATCGCCCCGAAGTGCACGACATCATCGCCCGGATGCGCGGCGTACTCGACGAGTACGAAGAGAAAATGATGGTCGGCGAGATTTATTTGCCGATGGAGCGAGTGATCGAGTACTACGGCGCTCAGGGCTCCGGAGTACACCTGCCGTTCAATTTTCAGTTGATTGAATTGCCCTGGCATTCGCGGGCGCTGGCCGACGCCATCGAACGCTACGAGGCGTTGCTGCCTTCGCACGGCTGGCCGAACTGGGTATTAGGGAATCACGACAACCCGCGCATCGCCAGCCGCATCGGTGCGGCGCAAGCGCGCGTGGCCGCCATGCTGCTTTTAACCCTGCGCGGCACGCCCACGTTGTATTACGGCGACGAGATCGCCATGCACAACGTGCCCATCCCGCCTGAGCGCGTGCAGGATCCGTTTGAGAAGAACGTCCCCGGCCTCGGCTTGGGGCGCGATCCGGCGCGCACGCCGATGCAGTGGTCGGGCGCGTCAAACGCCGGTTTCACCGCCGGCTCGCCCTGGCTGCCAATCGCCGAGGATTTCACCTCGCGCAACGTCGAAGCGCAATCGGCCGACCCGAAATCGATCCTTACGTTGTATCGGCGGCTGATCCAGCTCCGCCGCGAGCAGCCGGCTCTCTCAATTGGCAGCTACGCGCCGATCCCCACGCAAGGCGACCTCTTAGCCTATCGCCGCAACTTCGAGCGAGGCCGGCGCTACTTGGTCTTATTGAACCTCAGCAGCGATCCGGCCACGTTCCAGAGCGCTGCCATTCCTCACCACGGCCGCATCGTGCTTTCCACGCATCTCGACCGGGAAGCAGAACCATTCGACGGCCAGATCGAGTTGCGCTGCGACGAAGGGCTGCTCATCGAGCTGGCGGATGGCTAACGGATGTGTCCCG
>DASXWB010000339.1:0-4127 GCA_036503915.1 Lacipirellulaceae bacterium
CGTAAACGATCTTGAAGAATTCTTTGGGCGGCGTGACAGCACCGCCGACGCCCTGAATCGGCTCGCCAATGAAGCAAGCGATTTCGCCCGGCGTCTCATACTGGATGACATTTTTGATATCGTACGCGCATTTGACACCGCACGATGGATATTCGAGGCCGAATGGGCAGCGGTAGCAGTAGCCAGCCAGCGTGTGGTGCACGTTGGTACTGTGGTTGCTTTTGAATTTCCATGTGCCCTCGGCCGTTAAACTCATGGGCACCGACGTGCCGCCGTGATAGCCATTGCGCAAAGCGATCACGTCCTGGTTGCCGGTGTATTCGCGCGCCGAGAGAATTGCAATCTCGTTGGCTTCGCTGCCGCTGTTGGTGAAATAAGTGCGCGTAAGCCCGGCCGGCATTTTTTCTGCCAGCTTCTCGGCCATTTGCACGATCGCGGGGTGCAAATAAATCGTCGTTGTGTGCTGCAGCCGGCCCGTCTGCTCGCGAACTCGCTCGGCGATTCTGGGATGGCAATGGCCGACACTGATCGTGACGATGCCGGCGAATGCATCCAGGTATCGCCGACCGGCTTCGTCCCACACGTACTGCATGTGGCCTTCGACAATCATCAGCGGCTGGCGATAGTAGGTGATGATGCCGGGCGAGAGATATTGATGCCGTAGCGCAAGCACCTCATCGCGCGAGGGGCCGTCGTAGGGCGCGGGCGTATGGTCGCAAATCGGCAGCGAGGGATGCAAATCGGTTGCCACAGGATAGCTCCAGCCACGACGGGTCCGACACCAAGCAGAATATGTTCCGATTTTACCGACTGATGTTGACGATTGCCAGCGCAAGCAATTTACTGAAGGCCGTGACAAACGACACTTTTGTGCAAGCGGCTGGACATTGGCAGATTTGCGCCGAAAAGGATCACTACATGACCCGCGCCGCCTCATCCGCATCCGGGAACGGCGAGATACATGAGCTCGCTGTCGACGCGTCGGCGTCGCCGTACTATAGCGCGGATATGGCGCCTGTGCCGCGCTCGGGCCGC
Organism: Lacipirellulaceae bacterium; assembly: GCA_036503915.1. Lineage (GTDB taxonomy): Bacteria > Planctomycetota > Planctomycetia > Pirellulales > Lacipirellulaceae > JABDGM01. Next base: position 1,036 of record DASXWB010000339.1, read on the forward strand.
CGCTGGGGAATGAAAGATATCGCCGTGCTGTGGATCAGCATGGCCGCATGCATTCCCACTTATATGCTTGCTTCCGGCTTAATTGAGGAAGGCATGAACTGGTGGCAGGCTGTGCTCACTATCTTCCTGGGCAACGTTATTGTGCTGGTGCCGATGGTTCTCAACGCGCACGCGGGCACGAAATATGGCATCCCATTTCCCGTTTATTGCCGGGCGTCATTCGGAATTCTGGGAGCGAACGTGCCGGCGCTCTTGCGCGCGCTCGTGGCCTGCGGCTGGTTCGGCATTCAAACTTGGATCGGCGGCCAGGCGATTTACACGCTGATGAAGGTTTTCGTTCCAGGCTGGGGGAATCTGCAAGACCTGGACTATCTCGGTATCAATGCCGCGCAACTAGGATGCTTCATGTTCTTTTGGCTCGTGAACATGTGGGTGGTGTACAACGGCATTGAATCGATCCGCATTCTGTTGAATATCAAGGCGCCGCTGCTAGTTTTGCTCGGGCTGGCATTATTGGGCTGGGCTTACTATCGGGCCGGCGGTTTCGGCGAGATGCTTTCCCAGCCGTCGCAATTTAGTCCCGGCCAGCCGAAGGAAGGACAGTTCTGGGGCTCGTTCATGCTGGCGTTGACGGCCAACGTGAGTTTTTGGGGAACGCTGGCGCTGAACATCCCCGACTTCAGCCGATACGCCCGATCGCAGCGCGACCAGGTTCTCGGCCAGGCAATCGGCTTGCCCGCAACTATGGGCTTGTACTCATTCATCGGCGTGGCGGTCACATCGGCGGCGTTTGTGATCTATGCCGACCTGCCGCTCAACGAGAGGAAAGCACTTTGGGATCCAGTGAACTTGCTCGCGCGCTTCGAGAACGAGGTCGTCCTGGTGGTGGCCATGATCGCCTTAAGTATCGCCACGCTGGCCACAAACATCGCCGCCAATGTGGTCAGTCCAGCCAACGATTTCGCTCATCTCTGGCCACGTCGGATTTCGTTCCGCATCGGTGGACTAATTACAGGCCTGATTGGAATACTTATCCAGCCCTGGCGGCTGATCGCCAACGCATCCGTCTATATCGACCGATGGCTCATCGGCTATTCGTTATTGCTTGGTGCGGTCGGCGGAGTGCTGATTGCCGACTACATCGTCCTGCGTCGCACGCGGCTCGATCAGGCCGGGCTGTATCTGAAAGAAGGTCCTTATTGGTATTTGCATGGATTCAACCCGCGGGCCCTCATCGCTCTAGCGGCTGGTATCGGCGTAAGCCTGCCGGGATTTCTGGTTAAGATCGGAGCGCTTGCGGTCGTGGGCGACCCAAGTTCGCCGCCGGTGCGGGCAATCGTGCCGCAATTTTTCGCGGACATCTATAGCTACGCATGGTTTGCCAGTTTCGGAGTATCGTTCGTTGTCTATCTGGTGCTGATGGCGATGCGTCGCACGGAATAGCTTCCTACGAGCGCTTCCACGGACGCCAACAGGATCCTAACGATGCAAGTCGAAACGCTTGATCGCCGCAAGTTGAGCGAGCGCGACGCGCGTGCAATCTCCGAATTGGTCGTGTCGATCTGGCCCAAGCCCGGGCGGACCGCCGATTCACTGGCCGCCGAAATGGTCAGGCAGTGGCAATCCTATGCTGGGCCAGAAGAGCAGCATCCGCGGTCATTTGTGGTGCGTGAAGGTGACCGCGTGATTGCGCACGCCAGCTTCGATCCCCGGATGATCAGCGCGGGCGACAGCGAAATGACGGTGCTTGCGTTGGCGCGAGTTTGCGCCGACCCAGCGGTGCGGGGCCGACGACTTGGGCAGGCTGTCGTGCAAGCGGCATTTGAACTCGTGGATCAAGGCGCCTTCCCGTTCTCGCTGTTCCAAACCACCAACGAGGTGCAGCCGTTCTATGAGCGGCTCGGCGCCGTGCGCATTCACAATCGCTTCGTAAATTCGTTGGCAACAGATCCCAAGGCGGACCCATGGTGGAATCCCGTGATCATGCGCTACCCGGCGGGTTCGGGCTGGCCCGCAGGCGAAATCGACCTGCGCGGACCAGGCTGGTAGCCCCCGGCTTCGCCGGGGGTTGAAATCGCCGCTCAGCTATGCATGCGCGGCACATCTTCTCCGCGATTGATGATCGCCGCCTCAGCGGCAGCCAGTTCGTCGAGCCGTGCCATCACATCGGCTTCGGGCGCAAAGTCCTTTGCGAGGCGCGTGTACGTCGTATGATGACGTGCTTCGGACTCGAAAAGTGACCCATAAAATTCTGCCAGCTCCCGGTCCTTCACATGACTGGCCAGCACGTGGAAGCGCTCACAAGAACGGGCCTCAATAAGGCCGGCGACGAGCAGTCGGTCCACAGCCCGCTGCGGCTCCTGCTTCCGCACCAGGTCATTCAGCTCGCGTCCATAACTTGAGGGTTTAAGGCGGCGGAAGCGGATGCCGCGGCGCGCCAACAAGTCGAGTACCAACTGGAAATGCTCCAGCTCTTCGTTCACGATCTCCGACATCGCGCGGCATAGCTCGACGTTTTCGACGTACGCAAAGATGAGATTGAGCGCCGTGCCGGCCGCCTTCTTCTCGCAATGCGCATGATCGATAAGGATCGCTGGAAGGTCGGCATCGACTTGCGCAAGCCATCGCGCAGGCGTTTCGCACTGTAGGTGGAGCATGGCAGGGTATGATAGGCCAACGGATGCGGCGCGGCAATTTCGGAGCTTTTGTATGCCTCCTCAGTGTAGGGTCACGCGGCATGGCAACTATAATGCATCGCAACAATGAGACATTGCCTTGAAAGCCTCGTGGCAGGTCAGGTGCTTCGATGAATATGCAACGGAGGACACATGGTTGGGTGGCCGCAATCTTGCTGTGGCGATTCGTTGTCGGAGCTTGCGGGGAGACGCTCTCAATCGAAAACACCTCCATTCGAATTGATGTTGATTCGCAATCCGGCGCGATCATGATGCGCGATCGTGCCGCAAACTTGACCTTTGTCGAGGCGATTCATTGGCCGGGCAATCGCACATTGGGCGCGGAGCGGCGCGAGGACCGTGACAGCACAACCTGGGGCCGTGGCCAATCGATTGTCCTGCAATGGTCCGATCAAT
>DASXWB010000340.1:0-4684 GCA_036503915.1 Lacipirellulaceae bacterium
CCAGCGATGCTTCGGCGAACGACTCTTCGGTCTCCCAGACGACGACCTTGGTGGCCGTCACTCCGGTGCCAGCCAAGAGCTGCGGGCAGACTTCGTGCAACAGATAGATGGCCATGTTCTCGGCCGTCGGGTTGTACGGCAGCACGTAGTACTTGCATGGCTCCACGATTTTCACGGCGGCCAGGCCATTTTCATCGGCCTGGTTCAACACGAAGCCATGATCCCAATGCTCGTCGAGCCAGCCCTTGAACAGCCGCTTCAAGTCGGCGAAGTCGATCACACGCCCGACTTCATCCACCTCGTCGCCAGTAACGTAAAAGTCGGCAACGTAGTTATGGCCATGAAAGAACTCGCACTTGCCGCCGTGCCGGTAGAGTCGATGGCCGGCACAGAATTTAATGCGCCGCATGATGGTCAAGTTCATCGCGATGAAGCTCCGTGCAACAGGAATTTGCGAGTCTCGTGGAATGCCGCTGTCACCTTCATTTTTGTATCTGGCTGGCAGTTTGGAAAGGATGAAATCGAGTTTGCCGGCGGCATTCTTTGTCCCTGCCGCCCGCCACAATGGACAACTCGTGTGGGGCTAAGGATGATCGAAATGGGGACCATCCACGTAGACTCAAACCGAGCATTGCAGGCCACAATGACACGATTCCAGTTATTGGAACTCATCGGCCTGCTAGTGACGTTGACGCACCTGGCTGGCATAACTGCCGCCATCCACGCGGCAATGACGGCCCGCACTTCTCAAGGCGCTATTGCCTGGGCCCTGTGCCTGGTTTTCATCCCTTATGTGGCACTTCCGGCGTATGCCCTATTTGGCCGCGGCAAGTTTGCCGGCTACGTGCGGGCACGCCGCGCCGGCGACTCGCAAATCGATCACCTGGCCCGCGCGATGGAAAAACGGATGCGCGTATTCCGCAACCGCGATGATGACGTCGTTCCGAATTATCGCGCGCTCGAACAACTCGCCCGCATGCCCTTCACAAGCCACAACGATGCCCGCCTGCTGGTAAATGGCCGCGAAGCCTTCGACGCGATCTTCAATGGCATCGAGCGGGCGCGCGACTATATCATCGTGCAGTTCTACATCATTCAGGATGACGGCGTCGGACGCGAGCTCAAAGAGCGCCTCATTCGCAAATTGCAGGAGGGAGTGCGCGTGTATGTGCTGTATGATGAGATCGGGAGTTATAATCTGCCCAAAGCATATCGCCGCGAAATCGCGGAAGCGGGCGGCGTGATTCTGCCGTTCCGCACTTCGAAGGGACTGCGCAACCGGTTCCAGATCAACTTTCGGAATCACCGCAAGATCGTGGTGATCGACGGCGAGACGGCCTTTGTCGGCGGCATGAACGTCGCTGACGCCTATCTGGGCGAGCATCCGCGGCTCGGCAAATGGCGCGATACGCATGTCGAAGTCAGCGGGCCCGTCGTGCAAGCCATTCAATTCGCGTTCCTGGAAGATTGGTACTGGGCCACAGGCGATCTGCCCGAACTGGATTGGACGCCGCGGCCGGCCGCCGACGCAAATCACAATGCGCTCGTGTTGGCTTCCGACCCCTCGGATGTGCTAGAGACCTGCGGCCTGTTCTTCGCCCATGCGATCAATGTGGCTCGGAAGCGAGTTTGGATCGCCAGTCCCTATTTCGTGCCCGATTTGTCGCTCATTTACTCGCTGCAGCTGGCGGCACTGCGCGGAGTCGACGTGCGCGTGATGCTGCCCGAACGGCCAGACCACATCCTGGTTTACCTTTCGGGCTTTGCGTCCATCGCGGAAACAGAGCCGTCGGGAATCAAATTCTACCGCTACCAGCCCGGCTTCCTGCACCAGAAGGTGCTGCTCGTGGATGATGACTTCGCGTCCGTAGGCACGGCCAACTTCGACAACCGCTCGATTCGCTTGAACTTCGAGCTGATGCTGCTCGTGGCGAATCGCGATTTCGCCGCGGAGGTAAGCCGGATGCTCGAGAACGACCTGGCCCAATGCCGGCAGGTTGGCTCCGACGACTTGAATTCACGCGGATTCTGGTTTCGGGTTGCCGTGCGGCTAGCGCGGCTGACGGCGCCGGTGCAGTAGCTGCCGCGAGCCAGATTAGCCCGACGCGCAAGCGAGCGACTATCGGATTACGAACGAAACCCTGGCTTGCGCTTCGGTCGAGCTTTTCCGGCTCGGCCGGCCGAACTACCTGAAGCGGATCGACAAACCGGTTCCAACGAAGAAATCATCTGCTGCGTCGTTGAGACCGACACCTGCGAGGACATCCCATTGTATGTCGTCGCTCAATAGCACCGTGAACCCTCCGTCAAAATAGTGTTCCGTATGGTCTGTGTCAGCGCTCGTTGGGGCAAGGACATACCATTCAGTGAAGGTTGCGACACGTTCTGTCCAGCTACGGACGAGAGTCCACGATTGATGCAGCAGAACGTAGGCGTCATCTGTAACTTCGTCCTTGGCACGATGCACTGCCGACAAGCCACCCGTTGACCAAGCGTCGTTGATCTCCCATGAGTAGAGATACAACGCTCCCGGTAACAGCTCGTCAGCCGTAAACTCCGAAGACCCCGAAGGGAGCCCAGACTGCAGAACAACAGCCGTTTCCGGCAGAATACATTCTTGTGGAGTCAGTGCAATCTTGCACCCGATCGTCAGGTCTTCAGCACCGGAAGCCGTATCGACCGGCCCGCCCAATTCGGTTGTGCGTTCTTCTACGTAGTTCCAATCAAGACGCAGTTCAAACCAGTCGGCGAGCGTGCCCAAGCGGAGTAGAGTTTCGGGGAAAGAATGGGAACGCACAGATCCAGTTCCATCACTGTCGTACGTGTACGTGTACCCCATCTCCAATTGTGCAACGCCGTACCCAACGGTTACCGACGACTCCGTGAAATCGGGTCGGTCCGTCACCAACGGCTCGTCAAGATCGGGCCCACCTTCAAAGCTGGTGCCGTAGCTCCACTGCAGTAGCGTCTTGCGGCAGCCCTCACCGTACGACGGTTGCGCGGCCGCAAGGGACATTGCAACCAGGGCAATTGCGCGATGAATGGTTCTTTTCATACGTTCAGCCGGCAGAAATGGGACAACTCCTTGACTGCAAGCTGTTTCGACCCCAACTGGGTGGCTGCCACACACCAATCACCGGACCAGTTTTGATCGATCAAACCCGCGCAGTCAGTGGGAAAATGTGGCGATTATGACGCGTTTGTGGCCGCGCCAGTCCAAGGCGCGAATTAGATGATGCGGCTCGCCGCAGTTCTCGGGCTTACCGCTGGTAAGACTGAACGTTGGAATGCGAGTCTCGGAGAGACTCGCCCACGTTTTTAGTTGAGCGACGGGTCCGGCGGCATGTGCTCGCGATCGAGATCCGGGGCCATGATCTCCAGGCCGATGCGCTGCGTCACCGTTTTCCAGATCGTTTCATGGTCGGCGAACACATCGTCAATGGTTGCCGGAGTGGAGAGCCAGCCTCCCGCCTCCATTTCGCCTTCCAGCTGGCCGCTGCCCCAGCCGGCGTTGCCGCTGAACAGCCGCAATGGCGAGTCGTTCTTGCGGACGATCAGGTCGAGCGCATCGCGGTGCGTCGATACGTACAGCCCGGGCAACACTTCATGCTCGGCAAACGGCTCGAGCGAGTGCAAGGCGACAACCGGCCCAGGCACCGGACCGCCGATGTAGATGACGTCGTCCCGATCGCAAGGATCGTTGCCGATCATCTCCCAAACCTCGCGCACCGTTTTCTCCGAGGGCCGATTGATCACGACCCCCATCGCCCCCTCGTCGGTGTGGTGAATCATGAGCACGACCGAACGCGCAAAGTTCGGATCGCGCAGATAGCGCGAAGCGACCAGAAAATGCCCGGCGAGAGACTTGTCGGCCATCGTTTAGTAAAACCGAAGGAAAGCGGCACAAACCCGCGAGCGCGCAGTTTTATTGTATGCACGCGCGCATGGGGAAGAAAGCAGCAACGTTTCCGCGCCGATTCGCCGTAGTTCGACCAAGGCTTTACCACCCCGCAGACCAGGACTATGATGCTGACGACCTTTGGATTCGGCTGGGAACCGCGCCTGGCAGGGACGATAGCGCGGGGCCAATCATCGCGCCGTCAACGACGGCGTCCGCGAGCGAAGTGAAGAAGACTTCGCCGCTCGCGCTCCAGGCGAAGGGTTGCCGTATGAAATGCAATTGGTTGCGGTTTGGCTTGGTTTGCACATGCGCTTCGTGGCTTGGCGCTAACTCGGGCGCGGGGCAAGACTGGCCCCAATGGCGAGGACCCAATCGCGATGCGCGGGCCAGCGGCTTCAACGCGCCGGAAACCTGGCCAACTGAGCTCACTCAAAAATGGAAAGTCACCGTGGGCGACGGCGTCGCGACGCCCGCAGTCGTGGGGAAGCGCGTGTTCGTGTTTACGCGCGAGGGCGGGAACGAAGTCATCCGCTGCCTCAACGCGGAAAACGGCGAGCAAATCTGGCAGGACCAGTACGAAGCGGAATCGCCTCGGGGCGGCGCGTCGCGATACCCTGGACCGCGAAGCTCGCCCGCCGTGGCCGATGAAAAGGTCGCGACGCTCGGCGTGCAAGGGGTGCTGTGCTGTTACGACGCACAATCGGGAAAGCAGCTATGGCGTAAGGACGAATTCGACAACGAAGTGCCGATGTTCAATGTCGGCAGCTCGCCTATCATCGTCGA
>DASXWB010000341.1:0-2273 GCA_036503915.1 Lacipirellulaceae bacterium
CGCTGTTGACGGTCCTCCTCGATCACCAGGCAAAGCGGACCATCGAGCTTGCCATTCATAGCCTTCCTGGCGTTGGCGGCCGACGCCTTCGAGGCCACTTCATTACGCCGCAGGTTGGTAAACCGGATCGGCTTCAGTACATGCAGCCGCTCGACCACCCAGCGGATCTGCGGCTTCCAGTAAATGGCCTCCAAAATGCCCCGAGCGGCCGACGGAGTGATGACGTCGTAGCTCACCCGCTCGACCTTCATCTCTGGGCGAGTGAAACAGGCGTATTCGCCCCAGACTTTCAGGCGGATCGGGGATTGGCTCATCGATTGGGCCCTCCTTTCTCAGAAAGCGGGTTTACAATATACAATTCCAACTATATGATCTTAACAGCAGTCTAAATCACGAGGAGTCAGCCTATCAATCCTGTGCCCGAAATTCAAGCACCATCGGAGAAAAAAATGGCCACGCCCAGCCCATCTCCTGAAAAGTTATTGGGGGAGCTGTATCTACATGTGGATCGTGCACTTGATCAACTTCCTTACACGGATGAATTCGAATGGATGTACAGCGCATTTCAGAGCAGGACCGGAGAAACAGACGACAGGAATAGTTTCTTCCGGCGGCTCACCAATCTTCGAAAAAATGGGGGACTTCCAAGAAAAGACCATCGATAACTGACCTCAATCGCTCCCCGCACGGGAAGCGCGGATTGAAACCAACTTTCTGATCTTAAGAGCACGAATAGCCTTCGTGCTCTTTTTTCGTTTCATACGATCAATCTATCTTGTTCGTGGTATCCGGCTCGCACGGCGCAAAAGCCCAGCCGATCGTCATAGCAATTCTCATTGAGCAGTATCGAGTAACACGAGGCGAGCAACTCGATGTCCCTATCAATCATCGCGTTGTAAACCGGCTCATAAACATTGACCGTGTACCGCTGCAACCGGCGGAGCAGCTTGCGGAGTTCCCCATGACCGTAACGTTCGTTATCGGGCCGTATGGCCCGTAGGGCCTCGATCAGCCGACTTCCCGTTTTGCTATAGGGCACAAACACCGGCTTGCCGACTTCTTCGATGAAGCGAAACGCGTCGGAGGCAGTGCGAAACTGAAAGTACAGTCGCTCGATCGGCGTGGGGAAGCAGTCCATGACACCGCGATCGTCCCAGTGGTTGTCGCCCTCTTGTTTCCAGTAGTGCACCTCGAAGTAGCGGCGGACCACGGCAGGGTCGAGCAAGTCGGCCGCGTCCGGTATCAACTCCGCTGCCGAGTGAGCAGTGGAGCCAAGATAGCCGCGCAATTTCACGTCGATGGGATCGAAGACGAATACGTCGCCGCGCGTCAGTTTGCCTTCGCGATTACACCGCCCGGCAGCCTGAGCAATGGAGTCGATGCCCGCCAGCGCCCGATAGACGACCGGGAAATCGATATCGACGCCGGCTTCGATCAATTGCGTGCTCACGACGCGGCATGGGTTGCCGGCCTGGAGGCGGGTGCGGATTTCGCGGATCACGTCCGAGCGGTGAGCGCCGCACATGAACGTGCTGAGGTGAAACGTGCCGGATGGGTCGTTCCTTTCATGAAGGAGCATTTCATACAGGCGAGCCGCGTGGGGCCGCGTGTTGACAACGCAGAGCACTTGCGACCGTGGCGCCAACTCGCCGATCAGCTCATCGTCCGACCGACGGCCGATATATCGGACGTCGACTCGTTTCATGCTGAGATACAGCCTCTCTGGTTCGGCAATAATTTCTCGCACGCCTGCAAGGCCGATCGGAAACTTATCCCGCCGTTCCAGCGCAGGTTGCGTCGCGGTACAGAGCACTATTGAACAACCGTAATTGAGCGCCAGCTCCCGCAATACCGCCAGACACGGCTTCAACAGCTCTACCGGCAGGGTTTGCGCTTCGTCCAGGATTATCACACTGTTGGCAATACGATGCAGCTTGCGGCACCGTGACGTCTGAGAGGCAAACAGCGATTCAAAGAGCTGGACGTTGGTCGTGACTACTAGCGGGGCATCCCAGTTCTCGGTGGCCAGGCGCGATGGCTGCGTTTCATGCTCGGAATCGGGATCGACGTTGCTGTGATGTTCGAGGACGACCTCCGGGCCAAGCGGAGCAAATGCCTTGCGATATTCGTCGGCCGTCTGATCGATGATGCTCGTGAACGGAATAGCGCAGATCACTCGCTGCAGCTCGTGTTGTTCTGCATGGGCTAGCGCGAAGGCGAGCGAAGAAAGCGTCTTGCCTCCACCGGTGGGTACAGTAAGCGAAAATAGTCCC
>DASXWB010000342.1:0-4288 GCA_036503915.1 Lacipirellulaceae bacterium
AGATCCTGGCCGGAAAAATGAAGTTCCTCGGCCGTGTTGTTGAGCACGCGATCGCCGCGGCCGAGGAACTTCATTTTTCCGGCCAGGATCTTGTCGACGATGCGCTTCAGCGCGTGCCGGTCGCCCGGCCCGTAGATAAAACCGGGACGCAGGATCACGGCCGGCAGGCCATACTCGCGCACATGGCGGTTGATCACGACTTCGGCTTCGGCCTTCGTTTGCGTGTAGCCGTCGAGGCCCGTGAGATCGGGCGGCACGGTTTCGTCCGTGCCATAATGGTGCCGCGCCGGATAAACGCCGAGCGAGCTGATTTGAATCCAGCGTTTGAGGCGCCCGACCCGCTCGACCGCATGCAGCATGTGCTCAAGGGCGACGACGTTGATGGCCCGATATTTTTCCGGAGGGCCCCAGTCGCCCACATGGGCCGCCGTATGAACGACGAAATCGGCGTCGGCCACCGCCGCCGGTAGCGACTCGGGCTGCGCGAGGTCGCCTTCCACGAATCGCACCGGTATTCCATCTAGCGCGGTGCGATCGGAGTTGGCGCGGACCATCGCCTGGACTTCATACCCGGCATCGGCGGCTGTCTTGGCAAAATGTCGTCCGACGAGCCCCGTCGCGCCAGTGATTAGAACTGTGGATTTGGTCATGGTAGGTGTCAGAGATAATCGCCAGATGATCGAGCTGTCGTACCGTAACCATGATACGCAGCCAGCCTATATTACGAAACCGGCCAAATCACGCGTGGCGTGCAGCGAAGCAGAGGGTGGCTGGGGCAACGCCCCAGTTTCCTGAACTGCTGAGGCGATGCCCCAGCCACCCCGCCGCGTGCTCGCATCCATGCCGAATATGGTGCCCTCGCCGCGAGAGCGCACCACCCGATAGATAGGATGCCGGCTAGGAGTCCGCTCCGGCCGCTTTCGCGGCTTCGATTGAAGTGGGGCGCGGCGCCAATCGTTCGGCGAATTCCAGATCGCCAACCAGGCAGGGCTGTTTGTATTCCTCGAAGTTGCCGCGCTCGGCGGTTTTTTCGCGCCGCAAATTGTCCCACGTGCCGGACGGCACCTGCCGAACCTCGATCGGGAGCAAGCGGCCGCTGGCGCATTTGCCGGCGTACTCCTCGTTCGCTTGCTCTAAATTGTGTTGCACAAGCCGCGCTAATTCGTCTCCACCGGCTCGATACACGTGCGGTTCCACCAGCAGTACATAGCGCGGTTTGTCCTCCAGCACGGGCGCCAGCGTGAATATATCGACGGGCACGCCCAACCGTCTGAAACTCTGCTCTATGGCATCGATCACCTGATATTCGCTGAGCTTCTCGCCCGTGATATTGGAAAAGCTCTTTCCCTTGTTCAAAAACTCCACGAGAGGCGCTTCGCCCTCGAAACCGACGCAGCGCACTACGTCGTGAATGTCGTAACGGTACAACCCTCCCGAGGTGGTGAGCAGAATGAAGTAATCGGCGCCCTTTTCGAGCTCATGTGCCTCGAGCACAGTCGGGTTTTCGCTGCCATGCTCTTCGGCTGGAATGAACTCAAAAAAGTGGTGATAGAAGTCGAGGATGCCGGCCGAGGTGCCATCGGCCAGCGGGATGCTCATGCGGCCCTCGCTAGCGGAGAGGCCGTGGTCTCGCACGGCAGTTTCGCCGTACAGGGCCGCAAGTTGCGGTAAGAATACACCGACCGATCCGCCCGTCCACACCGCGAGCACTTCCAAACCCGGCCACGCGTGCTTGGGCACAAGCGCGCCGTGCCGTTCGATCAAGTCTGCCAATTCCCGCGCGCGCCGCGGCCGGCGACGAGCGATCCGGCGCGCAAGCGCGGTTCGCACATCGGCGGGCACGTCGCAGGACAGCGTGCCGTCGTGGATATCGCGCACGAGCGACTCGCTCTCCCGGTCGGCGCGCCGCGCCAACTCAATCAGCGTGCTTGGATTGGCCGTGATGATCATGCCAATGCGGCCGGTCTCAAGCGCGAACCGGAGCGCGGCATAATGCTTCGCCGCCGCATCGTGAATCTGGCCCGCGGCAGTCGGCGGCAGGAAAATCCGGTTGGAAATCCTGGGACGCGTCGCGGCGGCCAGCCCGCTGATCTGACCGCACGGCGCGCCGCTGGGCGCACGATACTGTTGCCAGTCGCTGGTGAGCTGCAGCGTCTTCTTGTGAAGCAGCGACCGGTGGTCGCCGTACACGCCCGCGCCCCACAATCGCCAACCGGCGCGATATTCGCCAAACAGCTCGTCAGTAATCGGCAGGCGTTTGGGCTCTCCCGTCGTCCCCGAGGTCATGGCAAACATGCGCAGCTTCGTGCCGGGAGCGAACAGCGCGCTCACTTCGCCGCTGAGCACGCGCCCGATATACGGCTGATGATCCTCGTAAGTTTGCACGGGAACCTGCCGCCGGAAATCCTCCAGCGAGCGGATCGCCGCAAAATCATGATCGCGGCCGAAATCGCTGCTGGCATGCCGCCGAATCTTCTGCAACAACGCGCGATGCTGAAACTCGCGCGCTCGGCGGCTGTCGGCCAGAAAACGCCGCAGGCGGCTGCGCAGCCAGGCGAGATAGACATAACGAGCGACCATGTTCACGCCTGATTTTCTACCCGGAATTCGCGATTTCCGCCCGGGCAGCGAACGCCGAAGATGCGAACGAGCGACTGGCCGCGTCGTTTTCAGCGGCGACTGGTTCTCAGTACCATTTTACTTACTGCACATTTCAATGCGCTGGCCTCCCGCGCCTCGGGCGTTATTATATGGGACTTGCGCAGTTCGGCCAATCTTGCGCAGAGATGATATCGTCGCCTCTTCAAAACCCAACCCTTCGATTTCCCAACGATGTCCGAGGCCGCTGCAAAATCGCCCGATCGCCGGCTAAGCATTTTGATGACCGAAGGATCGAGCATCTCGGCTCGGCAAATTCTTTATGACCTCGGGCCGCAGCACACGATCGACGTCCTCGACCCTGACCCGCTTTGCCAGTGCCGCATCTCGACCTTGGTTCGCCGCTGGCACCGCTGCCCGTCCTTCACTGCCGAGCCCTGCGGCTTTTTGAAGTGCCTTGGCGAACGGTTGCGCCGCGGCTGCTACGATGTCTTGCTGCCGCCGCACGACGAGGTTTTTCTGCTCTCGCGAGTGCGCGAGCCGCTTCGCCAGTTGGTGCGCGTCGCTATTCCTGATTTCAACGTCATCACAATCTTACAGAGCAAGCTGCAATTCCATGCGCTGGCCAACGAACTGCAATTGCCGCACCCGGAAACGCATGTGCTTGCCGATCGACGTGAGATCGATCAGTGGTCCGAGTACCCGCGCTATGCGAAGCTGGATTTTGGCACGGCAGGTCAGACAGTGCGGCTTGTGCAAAGTCGACGAGAATTGGAGGCCGCGCTTCGCGATTTCGAGGAGCACGGCTGGTGGTCGCCCGGGATGCCGATCCTGATGCAGAAGCCGGCGACGGGCGCACAAGGTTTTGTGCGCGCGATATTCCAGCATGGCGGGCTCGTGGCGCATCACGCCACGGTGCTTCTTCGCCGCGGCGTGGGCGGGGCGGCCGTGGCAAAAGTTGGCGCTCGCCATCCAGTCGTCGAGGAGCACATGCGCCGGCTGGGCGAGCGGCTCGGGTGGCATGGCGCGCTGTTTTGCGATTATTTTTACGACGAAGCCAGCCAGATGCCGCAGTATATCGAAGCCAATCCGCGCATCGGCGATAGCTCGAATGCCACCTTCAGCGGCTTGAACCTCACGCAGCGATGGGTCGACGTCGCAATGGAGCGCGACGTGCCGCCGCAGCCGGCAGCGGACCCTGGCGTTCGCTCCCATGCGGCCATGCTGGTTCTCATGTCCCAAGCGCTCGAAGGGGCCAGCCGCGGGGCGTTGTTGTCAGAGCTGAGGCAACAGTTTCTGCGGCGCGGCTTGTATGAGAACAGCCGCGACGAGCTTACGCGGCCCAAAAATGATCCGCTCAGCGCCGTGGCGTTTGGTTGGATCGCCGCACGGCTGTTGATGCGGCCCGGATCAGTCCACGGCATGGTGCGCCGCACGGTTGCCAACTACGCCCTTACCGCCGAAGCCGCGCAGCGAATTCGTGAGCTGCCGCTGGAGAAACTTTCGGGCAGCTTAGGTAAGTAGGAACTTTGTGCGCACAGACGAGGATCAATTTGGCGCCGTTTCTGCTTCGCGCAGCTTGACTTTCGAATCCGATCGAATGAGCGCTGCCAGTCGCCTGGCAATTCGTGAATTTCAACGTCCTGGCCGACTTCGGTGGTCCAACCCAAGTCGTTCGATTCGGGCAGCT
>DASXWB010000343.1:0-9184 GCA_036503915.1 Lacipirellulaceae bacterium
AGCGCCCGCGTGTCGCAGTCCTCTAGGCCGAGCCGACGCTGGGCGTGCCGGAACCCGCCGTCGCCGCCGGCACTGAGCGTCGCGCTGGTCATGACCACCGTCGGCACCTTGTCGAAGAGCTGTTCGCGCATGGCGGGGCCGATGTCGATCGGTGCGCCGGCGAGCGTGATTCGCGGCATGCCACGGCGGCCCTTGTAGGATTCAAGCCAATAGACCGTTCCCTTCTGAGCCTGGACGCGCCAGGTTTCGAGTTCGCTGGCCAGCACCATCAGGCGATCGTGCGCGGCCAGGAAATCTTGCTGCTCGGATTCCTCGCTAAGCTTCTTGCCGGCCAGTTTTACCTGGCGCGCGAGCAGCTCAAGCTCGGGGCTGAGGTGGTTGGCGACGATGCCCGGCTCGATGACGCGGGCTGGTCCTGAGAAGTCCCGGCGGAGTCCGCCACGGCCGATTTTCGACCGGGGGCTGTCGGGCGCCTTGGTTTCGTTTGACTGGTTCCGTTGGTTAAACCAGTCGAAGAGGTCGGCGAAGAAGGTGTCGGCCAGATGGCGGCAGCGGTCGACCTGCTGCTGTTCTTTCGCGAGATCATGGTGCACGAGCAAGCCTTTGTTGGTGCGATCGTTGTACAGCTTGTTGAGCACGTATTCGACCTGGCCGCTGGTGACGTTAATCCCGAGGTGATCGCTGGCGACGGCTTCGACCGTGTGCGCTTCATCGAGAATTACCACGTTGTAATCCGGCAGAATGCTCACGCCGGCGCGGCGCAGGGCGATGTCGCTGAACAACAGCGCGTGGTTGACCACGAGGATCTGTGCGTGCTGAGCGCGGCGACGATCCTTGTAATAGAAGCACTTGCTATGCGTGGGGCAGCGGCGGCCCATGCAGTTGCCGCTGTCGCTCGCCACCTCGTCCCACACCTGGCCAAACGGTTGGAATGGCAGATCGCTGAGCGAGCCGTCGGCCGTAGCTTTGCTCCACTGGCGAATCTTGCGGAGCTGCGCCAGCTGCTCATCGTCGTTGAACAAGCTCTGGCTGCGCGCGAGCGCCAAATCGAGCCGCCGCAGGCTGATGTAATTCCGCCGGCCCTTGACGAGCACCGCGGAAAACTCGCGCGGAATCACCGCGTTGAGTAGCGGCAGGTCCTTGCCGATAAGCTGCTCTTGCAGGCTGATGGTGTGCGTGGAGACGACGATCTTCGGTGGCGGCGGTTCGTTGCGCTTTTCATCGGTCTCGGCATTACGATGTAGTTCCTTCTCCGTTGCCGCCAGAATCGCCGGCACGAGATAGGCAAAACTCTTGCCAACGCCGGTCCCCGCTTCAGCCACCAGATGATGCTTGGCCGAAATCGCCCGAGCTACCGCCTCCGCCATTTCGAGCTGCTGTGGCCGATGCTCGTAATTGGGCAGCCGCGCCGCGATGCGGCCCTCCGGGCCAAGAATGTCGGCGGCGGTAAATTCCATGCCGCTAGCTTAACAAATGAACAGTAAAGCCAAAAGTAGTTTTCCGACGCTATTTCATCTATGCCTGCTTAGCGTGGGGAAACTACCGTCAGTCGGTTTTGACCCAACATTGCGAGCGCGTCGATCTTTTTCTGCAAATCAGCGTTAACGCACCAAGCGCAAGGAGCGCACGTACACTCGGCTCGGGCACGACCGTAGCGACACGAAAGCCGTAGCCGTAACGCTCACTCGTGGGATCAGCTGCATTGCCACCTCGGCCTAGCGCATGCAAGTGGGACTCGTTCCACGGACCGCCTCGAAGACCGCGCCACTTCGTAGCTTCGCCGAATCTCGAAAGTGTTTCGTTCCATTCTTCCGCGTTGCCCCCTTGATCGAACGTGCCATACGGGCTCGCTGAAAGCGTATATGCACCGACGTCGGTCCACGGATAACTCGGAACTCCAACACCAGACCTGCTGTGGCGGCCAGCGTTCATCGAATTACCGGTATCGGCCGAGGGCAGGTTATTGTTTGGCCGACCGCTCGTGCCGGTTGGATAGTCGTAATAAACTTCGGCAATGGGGTCATAGTAGGCGGCCTTGTACCATTCGTCCTCGCTGGGTAGCCACCAACGGGCACCCGGATTTCGCGTGATGATGTTAGCGTTGGAAGGGACGGGCGTGCCACCCAATAGCGTATATGCACCCGTTTCTGTATCACCACTACCCTGGCCGTTATGAAGCCAATTTGCAAAGCGGATCGTGTCGAACCACGAGAGAAACACAACTGGTTTGTTGTCGTACGTAAAATCACCACCCCAAGTCCCTCGCCGGTCACGCCAGCCTTCACGGCATACGTAAAATTTCCGGGAGAGCCGCTGCGAACGATCCCGCCCCAACTGTCGGTTCCCATCTCTGGATTGTAGAGTCCATATGGATCCGATGCTGCGACAGCGTTAAGGAAATCCACGTACTGACTGTTTGAAATCTCGAGCTTGCCGATGCGGAATGAATATCCAACTGAGCCGTAGCCTGGTCCGCCGAAAGCGTAGCGCGTGTCTGGCGCATTGACTGGATTGCCAATCGCCACGGTTGAGATCATCACACCCTGGGCGAATAGTCGAAATGACAACGCGAGAACTAGTGCCATCAACGCTCTGCTGAAGCTCATTACAGGTCCTCATGAGACCGCCGAGAACAAGAGGCAGAATGACCCAACGCCATTGTAGTTACCGTGCGTCCTAGCGCTTAGTGAAGATCTTCCTCAATCTTCGTATTGATTCCTCCCGAATCAGCGACCAGGGAACTCCGCGTCTACTGTCGGCTGCTCGCCGATCCAACTCCTCAACGAACGCGGGATCGTCGATCGACCACAGCCCAAGTTCATCCGCGGAAGGATGCGGGATCGTATCGTCGATGTCGTTATCCTAGCGAATGCTTGTGGATAAAACTCTGTCATGCACAATCATCGCGGCTTGAGTTCAATAACGCCTTCCTCCGGGCTGCTGGCCGTAGCGTAAAGCCGTTTCGGGATGCGGCCGGCGAGATAGGCCAGGCGGCCGGCTTCCGTGGCGTGGCGCATGGCGTCGGCCATCTTGAGCGGATCCTTTGCGTGGGCGATGCCGGTGTTCAACAGAACGCCATCCACGCCAAGCTCCATCGCCACCGTGACGTCGCTCGCCGTGCCGACGCCGGCGTCGACGATCACCGGATAGGTTGGATCATCCTCTTTGAGATATTCGAGACAAATGCGGATGTTGTTCGGGTTGAGGACGCCCTGCCCCGAACCGATCGGGCTGCCGGCCGGCATGACGCTTGTTGCGCCGGCTGCTTTGAGCCGCTTCGCGACGACCGGGTCATCGGTCGTGTAGCACAGCACCTGGAACCCGTCGGCGACGAGCCGTTCGGTTGCTTCCAGCGTCGCGATCGGGTCGGGCAGCAGCGTGCGCTTGTCGGCGAGGACTTCCAGCTTGACCCAATCCGCACCCGGATTTTCCACGCCCAGCAGAATCTCGCGGCCGAGCCGGGCAACGCGAACGGCATCGTCGGCTGTGAAGCAGCCGGCCGTGTTGGGCAACAGCGTGTAGCGGCTTGTGTCAATGAAGTCGAGCAAGTTGTTGCCGGACGCATCGATCAGCCGCTCGCGTCGCACCGCCACGGTGATGCACTCGGTGCCGCTGCGCGCAAGCGCCTCGCCCATGAGTTCATAGTCGGCATACTTGCCCGTGCCGACGATGAGGCGGCTGGTGAAGCGGTGCGTGCCGAGCTGTAACAGGTCCGTTGCCGGTTCAACTAATGTCATGTCAATTCAAGTCCAATTCAGATTAACCACAGAGACACGGAGGGCACTGAGTGAAAGAACGCTTATCATTTGCAGCATGTAATTCTGAATTTGAAATTGCCGCTTGAAATCCGTCACTTTCGCAATGCAAATGCCACTTTAATTCTTCTCTGTGCCCTCTGTGCCTCTGTGGTGAATATTTTTCTAGCCGCCGCCGACCAGTGTGACAATTTCCAACCGATCGCCGTCGTGCAGCACTGTTTCACTATGCCGCGCACGGGGGACAACCTCGAGATTCAGCTCCACGGCCACGTGCGGCTGCGTCACGCCCAGGTCGCCGAGCAGCTTCGCGACGCTCGCGCCGGCGTCGATGTCACGCGTTTGGCCGTTGACTTGAATCGTCATGGCTTGCCCCGCTACTGCTGTGCTGGAGGCTCGTCGCGCACGAATGCGGTGCGAAACTGGGCAACGTCGAGCGGGCGGAATTCGCCGTATTGGGGCTTGCCGGCCGCCTGGAAGCTGGAGTTCCAGGGAATCGTGTAAGCGGCCACGGCGCCGGTGCTGGCTTCGGCGACGTAAACGATGCTGCGCGCGTACTGGAAGTTGGCCGTGCCGCGCGGCATGTCGGCCGAGCCGGTGACCATCAAATATCCGGTGTTGCGGCCCGCGCCGCCGAAGTCGGCTGCAATGTTTCGGGTGAAGAACGAGTTGAACTTTCCGTTCTTAGGATTGATCACGGCGGCTCGCATGTCGCCCGTCAAATAATCGAGAAAATAAAGGGCCTCCACGCCGCCATCCACCAGGCCGGTGGCGATCGCGAATTTATCGAGGCCGTGCGTGGCCGACGCATGAAGCGGCGCGCTGGGCCAGATGCCCTGGATATTCATGCCCACGATCAGCCCGACGACAGCGCCGGTTGCCAGGCAAGCCGGCCGAGTTCGCGTTAACCGATTCATCTGGACTCTCCCTCTTGCAATGCGGCAAAGGCAGGAACATGCGGGATTTATTGGTGCCTGTGCAACGAATGACGACCGCGCGACATTTGCTCCCTCAATCCGGGCTTCCGTTGGGCAACCTCGGTCCATTGGCGGCGCAGCGCTCAATCGAGTCATCCCATGGCTGCATCGTACCGTTTTCGCGCGAAATCGGCCAGCCGAAGCCGCGCCCGCTATCAGTTCTGATCGTCCTGTTGCGCGGGCCGTTGCGATTGCGGCGCACGAATCCGATCCATTGGCGTAAAGACTCGCATCGAAAGTGGAATGCCTTGGAAGGCATATTGATTGGCGTCGAGCTGGCCGCCTACCTGGACGTGTCCGTTGACGATCACGAGCCCTTGCGCGACGCCGCCGGGGCTGGTGCGGGTGCGGCCAATCTGAACGAGCGGGCGCGGCACCTGCTGCCCCGTCGGCATACCGTCGATCACGGTCAGCTCTTCACAAACGGTCAGCTCCTCGCACACGATGCGCTTGGTGGTCGTGCGGTCGAACAGCTTGTCGCGCAGTGCGGCGCCCAAGGCAAGAAACAGCAGCGGATAGACGATCCAACGTTCGCGTTCGTTCATGGTGGCAAGGGGCTGGGGGCTGGGGGCTGGAGTCTGGAGGCTGGGGTCTGGAGGCTGGGGAAATGCGATCAATAAATCGGCTCGGCATTGCCGGGCGAATTGATTCGAAACGGAAGCCACACGAGGCTTACCTCGCTTACTTCAATGTCGGATTTCTGCGGTTTGAGCTCATGCGCCTCGATCTTCGCGCGTTTCGCATCGAAATCGGCGTCAAGCGCTGCCAACTTATCCTGAAGCTCCTGCTCAAGTCGAGCTTTTTCCACAACCGCTTTGTCGAAATTCAATTGCGCATTCGACTGTTGGCTGCGCTCGGTTGCGGCTGAGCCCAGTGCCGTATCCAGCGAGCGCCGGCGGCCGGGCAGGCCGCGCCCGATCGCGCTGGCGGCAGTGTCGGCGACTGCCCACGCGAGCCGCCCGACGCGCGCGAAGAACTGCCAGCGCTGGGTGCTAAGCCGCGCCTCGGCGCGATGAATCTTGGCGTCCGCGTCGGACAGCTTCTTGCCGTAGGCCTTTTCCAGTTTTTCGCGCTCGCCCTGAAGCCGTAAGTTCAGCAGCGGCGCCAAACGTGCGCGGAACGCTGGCTCCTCCTCGTCAGCCGTCGACGTTTCATCGCATGACTCACAACGCCACCGCTTCAAGGTTTGCTCGCGATAAAGATGATCCCGCAAGCTACGTGCGAATGCGCTGTAGCTTTTTTCTCGGGCAAATTCGCTCGGCAGCGCGGCGAACTGGCTGTGTGGATGAGGTTGCTCCTCGAGCGCCAGCCCTTGCTCGATGACCGATGCCCCCTGCCACATATCGCTCGGCCGCATGTCGCCAATTTCTTTCAGCAGCAGCCGCTCGCGCCAGACGTCGATGCCCTCGGACTTACTTACAAAATGCACTTTTCCATGGCCAACGAGTGCGGGGCGGTACTCGATTCGATCGCCGTCGGCCACCGCGGCTTTAGTGCGCACGAACTTTTCCGGTATTCCGGCCGTCAGGATCGGTCGGCGCGCTTGCGGCAGTTCGCTTGTCACGGCCGCGGCGGCCGCGGACGGTACCGCATTGCCAGCGCGATCACGAACCGGATCCATAAGCTTTTTGATCTGGCTTCGCGTGAGCGGCCCGCACAAATACGACATCGCCCAGCGTGTGTGGAACACGATCGGCTTGTCGTCATGGACGTTGTTCACGAGGAACACGCGCGCGCCGAGCGCGGCCAGCGTGGCTTCCATTTTTTGGCGATCGAAACCGCTGCCGGCCTCGGCCGATGCACCCTCCAGGCCTTCGATGACGCGTGCCTTATCGCGCTCGGTTTGCAATCGGCCCAGAAACCAAGTGCCCGCGTTCGACAGGCCTTTGTAGTCGAGGTCGACAGGGTTTTGCGTCGCCAGAACGCACCCCAAGCCGTAAGCCCGCGCTTGCTTCAGCAGCGTCAGCATGGGCCGCTTGGCCGGCGGGTTCGCCAGCGGCGGGAAGTAGCCGAACACTTCGTCCATGTACAAGATCGCTCGCAAGCTGCTGGTGCCCGGCTGCGTGCGAATCCACGACAGGATTTCGTTGAGCAGGATGGTGACGAAGAACATCCGCTGGGCATCGTCGAGATGGGCAATCGAAACGATCGAAAGGCGCGGTTTGCCTTCGGGCGTGTAAAGTAGCCGTTCGACATCGAGCGGCTCGCCCTGCATCCAGGCGGCGAAGCCCGGCGACGCCAGCAGGTTGTTGAGACGCATCGCCAGCTCGTTGCGGTCGCCCGCAGGATAGAACGACTCGACATCGACAACGCCGACGCGGTCGAACGGCGGGCGCTGAATTCGCTGAATCAACTCATGCAGATCCAAATCTTTTCCGGCCCGCCAAGCAGCCGCCAGCACGTTGGAGAGAAAAATGTGCTCGCGGCTGCGGACCGGATCGGCGTCGACGCCCAGCAAAGCGAGCAGGCCTGAGGTGGCGGATGCGACGCGTTCGTTGAACGCATCGAGATCGTCAAGCAATTCCTTGGGCGGCGCGCGGAACGATTTCAGCACGGTGATCGGGATGCCGGCACTCGAGCCGGGAGTATAGATCATGCGGTCGACCGCGTCGCAGAAGCGCCGAATGCGATCCGGCCCCTGGTCCCATTTCGCGAGCCCGTTGCGCCACAGCTCGGCCTGGCTTACAGCAAACTCGTCGGGCGACATTTGGCGACGAGCCGCCTCGCTTGTGTCAACCCACGGCCGGAAATCGGCCGCCGCTAGATCTGGAAACGCCAGCAGCAAATTCCCCAAGTCGCCCTTGGGATCGATCGCGATGGCTGGGATTCCGTCGAGCGCCGCCTCTTCCAGCAGCGTGATGCACAGCCCGGTTTTGCCGCTGCCCGTCATGCCGACGCAGACCGCATGCGTCGTGAGATCGCTGGCATCGTAGAGTAGTGGCTTGGCTTGCGTTTGCCCCGCGCTCAAATCGTGCTCGCGGCCAAGATAGAAGGAGCCAGGTTTTTCAAAGTCCGGCATGTGACAGAAAGATTAGGCTTCGAGCGCTCGACATTCATTGACATCCATAAAGCTAACATCCCGACGCAATGATTTATCTTAGGAGTATGGTGAACCCCTCTTGTTCGAAGTGGTGATCGTTGGTAAGGCATTCGGTCAGCTTCCGGCTCTGCATTGTCTCCATTGAGATACAATCCACTAGGCTATACTCCTTGTCTTGGCGACTCTCGTACAGACTTAACCCTTTCTGAAACGATTCGCGGGTTTGTGGAACTACAGTTATATTCGGATTGCTCATAATCGCTCGGACAAGCTCCACAGCTGTATGTCGCATAAGTTGCCCCAGCCCACAATAAAAGTTTGCGAATTCGATCAGAACTTCATCAGTGGTAACGAGGTGTACCGGTTCAATTTGGCGACTGACGCGAAGTGCAAGAGCATGTAACTGATCGTGCGGATTTGCCAATGCAATCCAATGCGAGGTATCAACGAATACCTGTCTCATTGCTGGCTCGCGACATTACCATAAAGGTAGAAATCGTGCCGTGATGCTCCATCCGAAGGAACGTGATCGAATGCATTTGCCGGGAGACTCGACGCGATCTCTTGAAACCTCGCCCATATCGGCATCGCTGATGAGTTAATGGTAATCAGTCCTTCGGGAAGCAGTATCACTTGATCAACCTCAACGATTCTCTGCAGCTCACCGGTGCCGGAGTATTGGCCCGTACCGCGCACACGGACTTTCGCCGTCTCATGATTCTTTAGTGCCGTAACAATCGCGTCCTCGTGTTCGGGAAGGAATACGGCCTCCACCTCCCCGCCGGCTTCAAGTTCAAGCCCCATTCTCGGTTTATTCACACGGGCCATTGTTACCTGGCCAATCAAATCGACCGTTGCAGTGTAGTTAGAGTCGATTACGCGCACGATCCTTTCGCGTACGGCATTATCAAATGTCACATGATGTGTCCAACCGTATGGAAGCTGCTCAATTCGTTCGTCAGGGCGAAGTGATGTGCCGTATTGTTGGAAAAGGGGCAATAGCCTCTTTGGAAAAGTTGTCGGAAGCGGCATATCGTTGGAAGCCGCTTCAATTGTGCGCGCGATCAATTCAACAGATAGTGTCAGCTCATCAGTCGGCTCAAATTCCAAAAAAAGCGATTGCTGAGCATCAGTCGGCGCCTCACGCTCCAAGGGAATCGTAACGCAATTCGGAACGATGCGATAAATCTTGAGACTGAAGGCATCTTCGAAATGAGCCGGAAGGCGCTCTCGATCCGGGTGGCGAGAACGCCAAAGATCCTTGGCAACCTCAGTGACCATTTCCTTATAGACGATTACCTCTTTGAGAGCATCAACGGCGACACCGTGATCCTCAAATCGTCCGCCACGAAACGAGTGATCAACGATGAGACGCGGTTTATCAGACATTTTGCACCTACCTCACACCAAAG
>DASXWB010000344.1:0-2802 GCA_036503915.1 Lacipirellulaceae bacterium
ATGCACGCGCCCATCCCAGGGGTAGTTCGTCTCTTGCGTCATTTTTAGCGGCTCGCCGTTTAACTCCGTCGATAATACGCTGCCACCGTACAAATTGATCCATACCGCGTCCGCTGTTTTGCTGTAGACATAGCTGTTTACCTGCGCAATCGTGCGCAATACGTTCGGCGGGCAGCAAAACGACGTGACGAATGGAACGCGCCTTCGTGACCAGCGAAGCTGCGTGGGCAGTGGTTCGATGTGCCGCAGCGGATTGACGTAAAAGTAGTCGGTGCCTTCGAGGCTGATGCCGCTAAGAACGGCGTTGTACAGCGCGAGCTCCATCACGTCGACGAAGCGCGCATCGCCTGTGGCCAAGAACATTCGCCAATTCCACAGCACGTTCCCAATGGCGGCGCAAGTTTCATTGTGCGCTGTGATATTTGGAAGCTGGTAGTTGCGGCCGTACGCCTGATGAACCCGCGAGATTGCCTGCTGATCGATTGAGCCATCGGGCGATGCGCCATCGTAGAGCGCCCCGCAACCGCCCGTGATATACATCTTTTGTTCGGTGACGTTTTTCCAGATCGCTTCCAGCGGCGTCCACAATTCAGGTTCACTAGTTTCCAGATACAGGTCAGCCGCACCAGCATACAAGTAATTCGCCCGAACGGCGTGTCCCACAGCTTCGCGCTGCTGGCCGAAGGGGATGCGGTCCTGATTGTCATCGCCGCCATTGGTTACCAGGTTTCTCATCTCGAGAAATTTTTCAGCCAGCATCAAGTAGCGTCGATCTCGAGTCGTGCGATACAACTCGACCATGCCCATATAGTGCGAAGGGCAAACGGAATTGCTGGCCAGTTCCGCGTCGGGATTGCGAAACGATTTGTCCAGGAAGTCGGCGGTTCGCCTGGCAATGGTTAAGAAATCGTCGCGGCCCGTAACACGGTGGTGAAGGCACGCGGCAGTAAGCAGATGCCCCATGTTGTACATCTCGAAGTTGCGTCGGTCCTCGAAGGCCCGCGCGTTACGATCTCCGTTTCGCTGTCGGATTAGAACCGGCGTATGAATATAACCGTCCGCGCGCTGCGCCCTGCCAATGGCGTCAATCGACTGGTCCAGGATCTTCTTCAGCGCTGGATCGCGCGTTACGGCGTACGCCGCGGTCACCGCTTCGAGAAATTTGTAATAGTCGCCGTCGTTCCATTGGGCCCCGTGATGCTCGCCCTGGATGTCGCCGGCCGCAATCAGAAAATGTTGATAGAAAGGCTTATGGCGCGTGCCCTTCATCAGTTGCCACATTGCGGGGAGCGAGCGGTTGCGCACCGTGGCAAAGCGGTCGGCCCAGAATCCGTGCGTCCACCTAACCTCGTCCAGCCGCACCGGCCGGACGACAGCGTGAGCGCTTTCGCGCGTGTCGACAACCTCGCCCGCGCGTACGACGAGCGAATTGCAGGCGACAATTGCAATGGAGACGCCAAAGCTTGCCCGGCGATGCATCTAGTCCTCGACTCGCACGATGCGGAGAGCAATCCACGGCCGCTCCGGCAGGCTCACCGATCGACTATTCTGATCGGCAAATACGTAGTCTGTGAGCTTGCGAACGACAAACGGCTCCTCCACTGGATCGACCTTCATGTTCCACGTATCAAGTACATCAACTTTAAACTTCATTCCATCGACCAATTCATGGCGTGGCAAGGAGAAACTCCATGACTTGAGTGGCTCCGCGCCGAAGTAAACCAGGTAATAGCGGCCCGGCTGCCCGACGATATTGGTATGCTGCCATTTATCGATCGGCTCCAGCCCGTCAACCGGCGAAGTGGCTAGGATGTCGCGCAGAAAGGCGATTCGGGCCGGGCTTTGCCCGCGCAGCACGCCGCCTTTGGACCACCACAGCACGTCGGATGGATGCAAATAGCACTCGCCGTGGCCTGGATAGGTCCCTGCGATAATGCATTCCCAGAAGCGGTGAACCATTTCCTCCGCCGACAGGTTGCCCCATCGCAAGGGGATGTCGCCTTCGTACTTGATTTCGTCAAAGACAATTGGTTTGCGATAGACGTCGCGATAAAGCACCGCGCGTCCCGCATCTTCCGCCGCCGAACCATTCTGGATACTCGCGTGAGTGATCAGCGGGTTGGTGTGATTGTAAAGCAGTCGTCCATTATGGATTGACGTCAGGTGCCCGTACGGATCGGCCTCGTCGACGACCTTAATGAGCCGGTCCCAATCCGATTCCTGCTTGGCCGTCATGAAGTCGTATTCGTTTGCCAGCGACCACCACACATTGCGATACGCGGCTAAGCGGCTGATGATGTAACGCAGATAGCGATCATCAACTTCATCCGGCATTCGGTCGAAGCCCCAATGCCCTTCATCGTATGGATGAAACAAAATGATATCGACTTCGATTCCCAAATCGCGAAGCTGGCCGATGCGTTTTTCCAGATGTTGAAAGAATTGCGGATTGAATCGCGAAAAATCCCACTGGTTGGGCGGCGTGCCTTCGAAGGCGTACAACGGCGGCTCATTTTCGTTCCAGGAATAGCGCTTGGGGAAAACGCACATGCGGAGCTTGTTAAAGGGCGACTCCGCGAGAGTTTTCAGCGTTTTCTCCTGAAGCTCATCGTCCTGCGAAATCCAAGCGTAACACGTCGTGCCCAGCGGCTTGAATGGCGTGCCGTCGGCGTACGCAAAATGGAAGGTGTTATAAACGCGCACCGGTCCGTGATTTTTTTCAGACGCTGCCGTTACCTTAAACTGGCCGCGCTTGCCATTAAGCTGCGGCAAATTGCTCCGCGTCGCGTAGTTCCAATCCCC
>DASXWB010000345.1:0-8806 GCA_036503915.1 Lacipirellulaceae bacterium
GGATGAAACTGCACGAACTCCATGTCGATCAGGTCGGCCCCCGCCCACAGCGCCATGGCATGCCCATCGGCTGTGTATTCCCAGGAGTTTGACGTGATCGACCAGCAGCGCCCGATGCCGCCGGTGGCCAGTACGACTGCCTTGGCTCGGAACACCACGAACCGCCCGCTCTCGCGCTGGTAGCCGAAACAGCCGGAGACTCGGCCCCCATTAGGGCCGCCGTCCTTTAATATCCAGCGGATCGTGCATTCCATATGCACGTCGATGCCCTGGTGCACGCCTTTATCTTGCAGCGTACGGATCATCTCCAGGCCGGTGCGATCGCCCACGTGAGCCAGGCGAGGATACGTGTGCCCACCGAAATTCCGCTGCAAAATCCGCCCGTCTGTGGTGCGATCGAAGACCGCGCCCCATTCCTCCAGCTCTCGGACGCGGGCCGGCGATTCTTGGGCATGAATCTGCGCCAATCGCCATTGATTGAGAAACTTGCCGCCCCGCATCGTATCGCGGAAGTGCACTTTCCAATCGTCGCGCGTGTCGACGTTGGCCAGCGCCGCCGCGACGCCGCCCTCGGCCATCACCGTATGCGCCTTGCCCAACAAACTCTTGCACACGAGGGCCGTCTTGGCGCCGAGCGCCGACGACTCAATCGCCGCGCGCAAACCCGCCCCGCCGGCGCCGACGACGACTACGTCGTATTCGAAGGTCTGGTATTTATCCATAGTGATGCAGGTGAGTAAGTGAGTATGTGGGTAAGTGAGTAGGTAAAGGCAGATTGCCGCACCGTACTCAACTACTCACCTACTCACCTACTCACCATTCTTCGCTCACCTCAACACAAGTAGTTCCAAGTCCCGTATCCTCCCTGACGCCACCATCCACACATAAAAATCCGCAAACGTCACGCCGAACAGGCTCGTCCACGCCCAGAACATGTGATGCTCATTGAGCCGCGTGATGCCGCGCCAGGCTTTGTAGCGCGTTTGTCCGCCGCGTACGCACGAGAAGCAATCGACATTTCCGCCAACCAGGTGCCGCAAGGAATGGCAACTTAGCGTGTATAGCGCCAACAGCACTGTGCCGATAGTCAGCACGATCGAGCCGATGCTGATGCCGAACGTGCTTCCGCCTCCAGCGGTCGGCCAGATAAACGTATGGATCGCGTCGTACCCCAGAATCACAATGAACACCAGCGCGATGTACAAGAAATAGCGGTGGATGTTCTGAAATAGTAGCAACCGCGTCTCGCCGGCGTATTCATTTCGCGGCTCGCCCACCGCGCAGCCCGGCGGATCCAACATGAACGCCCGGTAGTACGCCTTGCGGTAGTAATAACAGGTGAGCCGGAAGCCGCCGGGCATCCACAGAATGAACATCGCCGGCGAAATCCAGGCCGGCATCCAATCGGGCAGTGCCAGGAGCGGCGAGTACATCGGCGAGAGCATGTAGGAATGCTCCGGCAACACGTCCGTTCCATGCCCCAGCTGATAGTGCGCGTTTTGGAAGATGCGGAACGTCGTGTAAATGACAAAACCGCTCAATACGAGAAAGGTCACGAGCGGCCCGACCCACCAGGCATCGCGGCGCCCCGTCTTGGCGAATCCATACTCACGAACTGTCGCAGCGTCGGTGGCCATCGGCGGAATCCATCTGCCTCACAAAACGGAAGCGGGCACTATATCGCGACTACCCCTAAGTGGTCAATTCGACGCACGGCACAACTTCGCTCGGCACGCCCTGATTCTTCGAAGGGCGAGATCCTGCACGCCGTCTGGGACCATGCCCATCGCCGAGCCTTTGGGCGTGTTACCTCCGGCTCGACGCACGGCGGATACCCGTTCATCACTGGAGATAGTAAGATATAGTCTTTGGTTCGCGGCACTTGACCCTACTTGCCGTCATGCAACGCACAACGCTTCTCGCACTGCTCGCGATTAATATAGCGCCCTTGGCCGCGTCAGCCAACGAGCCGAAGCTCGACTTCAACCGCGACATCCGGCCAATCCTTTCCGAAAATTGCTTTGAGTGCCACGGGTTCGATGAAAAGGCCCGCCAGGCTGACTTGCGGCTCGACATCGCCGAGTCCGCGTTGGCCGAGCGCGAGGGAGTTCCGGCCATCGTCGCCGGCCATCCCGATAAGAGCGAGCTTTGGCGCCGCATCACGAGCGACGACGAAGCGGAGATGATGCCGCCGCCCGATTCGCACCGCGCGCTCAAGCCTGAGCAAAAAGAGACCCTCCGCCGCTGGATTGAGCAAGGCGCCGTGTATGCCAGGCACTGGTCGTTCATTCCGCCGGTTAAGGCGACGCCACCGCCTGTTTCGAACAAGAGCTGGCCGCGAAATGAAATTGATCATTTTGTTCACGCCCGACTGGACGCCGAGGGAATTCAGCCGTCCGCCGCCGCCGACCGACGAACCATCATTCGACGTCTCCATCTCGACCTGACCGGACTGCCGCCGTCGGCCGAGGAAGTCGAAGTCTTCGTCGCCGACCAAAGCCCGGACGCCTACGAAAAACTTGTCGATCGGCTGCTCGCCAGCCCGCACTTTGGCGAGCGCATGGCCCTCGACTGGCTCGACGCCGCCCGTTACGCCGACACGAACGGTTATTCCATCGACGGCGGCCGTCACATGTGGCTGTGGCGTGATTGGGTCATCGACGCCTTCAACCGCAATCTGCCTTACGATCAGTTCCTGCGCGAACAGCTCGCCGGCGACCTGCTGCCGAACCGCACCGAATCGCAGCTGATTGCCACGGGCTTTCAGCGCAACAACATGAACACGCACGAGGGCGGCACGATCCCGGAAGAGAACCTCGCGAACTACAACGTCGATCGTGTAAAAACACTGGGGGAAGCCGTGCTGGGCCTCACGCTCGGCTGCGCGCAGTGCCACGACCATAAGTTCGACCCCATTACACAGCGCAACTACTACCAGTTCTTCGCCTACTTCAACACGCTCAGCGACATCGGGCTCGACGGCAATAGCGGCGTCAACTCGCGGCCAGTCTACGAAGCGAAAACCGTACTTCAAACCGGCGAAGAACCGCAGCTCCGGCGTGAGATCGAGCGGCTCAAGGAGAAACTTGCAAACCCCGATCCCGCGGCCGTCGCCCGTTGGGAAGAATCCCAGCGCTTGCAACTTCGCGCGCGTGGACAGGATTTGCAGTTGCACCCGGTCGAGCTGCTGAAGATTAGCACACCCAACATTGGCAAAGGTTTCGACATCGTCGCGCCGAATGTCGTGCACATCACGGTTCCGACCGGCATGCTGGCATATGATGTCTCGATGCGCCTGCCGGCGACGGGCAAACCGATCTCGGGTGTGCGTGTTGTATTCCATCCCGACGCGGCGGCGCCAGACGGCGGACGCGGCTACGGTTCGCTGAACGAGTCGTCGACTCACAAAAACACTTTCGTACTTACGTCCTTCTCGGCCAGCGCCGAGCCGGTGCCTGGCGACCAGGTGAACCTGCACAAGCTCCACGACGTTCGATACGTCACCGCAAGCACCTGGCTGGATAACTATCGCCCTGAGAACGTCCTGGACACGCGCAATGAAAACGGCTGGTCGCCCGATCCGGCTAGCAAGGCAGCGGAGCACATCACGGTCACATTCGCGGAACCGGTCGATCCAGCGGAAGCACCGTTCATGACGGTCCAGCTGAACTACGGGCACGGCCGCAATCTCATCGCCGTCCGCTTCGAAATCCTGGCCATGACCGGCAGCGATGACGGCTCATCGTTGCCGCCGGAAATCATCGAAATCATTCAAAACACTCTCAGCGGTTCTTCATCGAACGAAACGCAAGCCGCCGGCTCGACGTCGGCGTCGCGTTCGCCGGAGCAAACCGAAAAACTCCGCGCTTACTTTGCCGCGCACGCCGATGAAACCCGGCGCGACCGCATCGCCCTGGCTAACCTCGAAGAGCGCCTCGCAGTAGTCACGCAAAAGCACTCCACGATGGTGATGGACGTCGCGGAAAAACCGCGCGACACGTTAATCCTGCGCCGCGGCGATTACTCTCAGCCTACCGAAGAGGTTTCCGCCGCCACGCCCGCCGTTCTTCCTCCGCCGCCCGATGGCGCGCCGCCCAATCGCCTCGGCCTGGCCCAATGGGCCACGATGCGCGAGCATCCGCTCACCGCGCGGGTGGCCGTGAACCGCATTTGGCAAATGCTCTTTGGTGCAGGCCTCGTGCGCACCCCCGCCGACTTCGGCGCTCAGGGCGAATATCCCACTCATCCTGAACTGCTCGATTGGCTCGCCGTCGACTTCATGGAGCACGGTTGGGACACGAAGCGGCTCATCAAGCAGATCGTAAGTTCGTCAACGTACCGGCAAAGCTCGTCAGCCCCCGGCTCCGCCGGGGGTTCACTCCTGGCCCGCGACCCCGACAACCGTCTTCTCGCCCACGGCCCACGGTTCCGTCTGCCCGCCGAATTCATCCGCGACTCAGCCCTCAAAATCAGCGGCCTGTTGGTCGACCGCCTCGGCGGTCCAAGCGTGAACCCTTATACGCCCGGGGACCTGTGGCGCGAGATCAGCCATTACGGCAGCACGCCCGCCACGGCCCAAACGTTCGTTCAAGATCACGGTGAAAAACTCTATCGCCGCTCGCTTTACACATATTGGAAGCGCACGGTGCCGCCGCCGAACATGGTCGCCTTCGACGCACCCAACCGCGAAACCTGCATCGTCGCCCGGCCGAGCACAACGACGCCGCTGCAAGCGCTCGTACTGTTAAACGATGTCCAATTCGTCGAAGCCGCGCGGGCATTCGCCGAGCGGATCATCGCTCGCTCCGACCACGACGCCGACCGCCTCCGCTGGGCGTTTGCGGAAACGACATCACGCTTGCCGAATGATGCCGAATTCGCCGTACTGTCGCGTGCGCTCGCGCGCGAGCGCGCGCATTACTCCGACAACGAATTCGCCGCGATCGAATACCTCGCCAACGGTGAATCCCCACGCAATGAAAACGTCCCCGTCACCGAACACGCCGCGTGGTCGCAAATCGCGGCGCTGCTACTGAATCTCAGCGAAACCGTAACACGAAATTGAAACGTGAGGACGAGGCTTCTGCCGAGCTACGTCGCAAGTAATCCCTCCAACAAACGCAGTTCATCATGTACTTAACGTGCAAACGCTGGGTGCTCTCATTCGTAACCTCGTGGTGCCTCCTCACATCCGCCACTCGGGCCGATCGCCCTGAAGAATACGCACACCTCGAAGCGGAATTCGAAGCCGCGGTGGAAAAATTGTATGCGTCGCCGAAAACGGCCGAACGCACTACGGCCGAAAGAATTCGCGATTACGAAGCGGCCCCATTGTGGCAGTTCGTTCCGCGTTTCCTCGCACTCGCTGAAGCGAACCCTGGCGATGAGACTGCGTACCGCTGCTGCAAGTGGATATTGCATTACAATCTTCCCGATCAAGAGATGGTAGAACCGCACCGCCGCGTGTGGAAAATCCTCGCCGACCACCATGCGCAAGGTGAAAAGCTCCCTGAATTGTGTTTTCTCGCAGTGCAAAACTTCGGGCCAACGCAGGAAGACTTCCTCCGCGGTCAGCTCAAGCGAGAGGATCTCGCTCCAGGAGAGACCGCCTATGCCACGCTTGCGCTCGCGGAGCTTCTCGCCCGCCGCGTCGAATATCTCGAATACAGGATCGTAGCATCGAAATTGCCTATAGATGACTTCGTGACATATCTCGAGTCGCGTTACTCGCCCGATTGGACCGAAACGATGAACGTGGCCAACCGGCCAAAATTCAAGGAAGAGAGCATGCGCGTGCTTCGCGTTGTCCTGGACAAGTACGCCGACGTGCCGAACTCGCTCTCGATGCCCTACTTTCGCGACATCGGCAAACTTGGCGACAAAGCCAGCAAGAGCTTGCATGCGCTCGAGCACCTTTCGCTCGGGGCTGAGGCGCCCGATATCGTTGGCACGGACCTCGACGGCAATCAACTCAAGCTGCGCGATTATCGCGGTCGCGTCGTGCTGCTCTCGTTCTGGTTTGCCGGCTGCGGACCGTGCATGCAAATGGTGCCCAAGGAGCGCGAGCTCGTCGAGAAATTCAAGGACCGCCCATTCTCGCTTCTCGCCATATGCACCGACGGCGAGCTCGAAGTTGGTCGCGCAGCGGTTGAGCAACATGACATGACTTGGCCCTGCTGGTTCGATGGGGACAACGGCCCCATCGCTCGGGATTACAACATTCTCAGTTGGCCAACCTTTTACTTGCTCGATAAAAACGGCCGGATCATTTCGAATGACCTGCCACGTGACAACATGGACGTCGCGATCGAAAAACTTCTGAACGGCACATGGCAATGAACCCCATCCACGAATTTCAGCGCCAAGCTTCACGCCGCACGTTCCTCACCGCAACCGCGGGCGCGATCGGCTCGACTGCCCTCAGCACCATGTTGGGCCCGCACTCGCTTGCACTCGCCTCGGGTACCACTGGCGGGGCACCCTCTGGGTCCAGTGCTTCTGGGGACACTGGCATAGCCAGTGCCACCCAAGCCAGCGCCCTGCCGCACTTCGCGCCCAAAGCCAAACGCGTTCTCTGCCTCTTTCAAAGCGAAGGCTTTTCGCACGTCGACCTCTTCGACCATAAGCCAACGCTTGACAAACATCACGGCCAGGAAATTCCGCCCTCGGTGAAAGGCAACCAACGCCTCACCGGCATGACGAGCGGTCAGGCCAAATACCCGGTCGTCGCGCCGATGTGGCCTGGCCGGCGCTGCGGGCAGCATGGCACGTGGATCAGCGATCAGCTGCCGCACATTCAAACCATCGCCGACGACATCTGCATCGTGAAGTCGATGTACACCGAGGCGATCAATCATGACCCGGCAATCACCTTCATCAACACGGGCAACCAGCAGCCCGGCTACGCCAGCATGGGCGCGTGGATCAGCTACGGTCTGGGCAGCGAAAACGACAACCTGCCCACGTTCATCGCCATGATCTCGCAGGGCACCGGCAAAAACCCCGGCCAGCCGATCTTCTCGCGCCTGTGGGGCAACGGCTTTTTGCCGTCGTCGCATCAGGGCGTTTGTTTGCGCCCGGGCGCCAACCCGGTGCTCTATCTCGACAATCCGCCCGGCACGGATGCCGGACAGCGCCGCGCGTTGCTCGATGACCTCGCACAGCTCAATCACCTGCGAGCCGCCGAAACGGGCGACCCGGAAACTCTCGCCCGCATCAGCGCCTATGAAATGGCCTTTCGCATGCAGACATCGGTGCCCGAGCTGACCGATCTTAGCGGTGAGCCCGAAAACATCCTCGCCAGCTACGGCCCCGAAGTCCGCAAGCCCGGCAGTTACGCCGCGAACTGCATGCTGGCCCGCCGGCTTATCGAGCGCGGCGTGCGCTTCGTGCAACTCTTCCACCGCGGCTGGGACCAGCATATCGCCATCTACGGCCAGCTTCCCAACCAATGCCGCGATGTCGATCAGCCCACCGCGGCGCTGCTGAAAGACCTCAAGCAGCGTGGCCTCTTGGAGGACACGCTGGTGATGTTCCTCACCGAGTTCGGGCGCACGGTGTTCAGCCAGGGCCACCTGGGCGACGCCAACATGGGCCGCGACCACCACGGCCGCTGCTTCACCATCTGGCTTGCTGGCGCGGGCGTGAAGCCGGGCATCGAATACGGCCGCACTGACGACTTTTGCTACAACATCGCGGAGAATCCCGTGCACCTGCGCGACCTGCACGCCACGATGCTCCACATCTTGGGCATCGACCATATGCGCTTCACCTACCCGTTCCGCGGCCTCGACGTGCGCCTTTCGAGCGTCGAGGAAGCGCATGTCGTGCACGACATTCTCACGTAGGCGAGTTTCCCCGAAACTCGCACCAAAAAATTCTACAACTTAAGATGAAATGCGTGCGGCATGGGGTCAGGCACCTGATTTTCGCCCCACTAATATTTTTTTCTTTTTTCTGTGGGGCGAAATTCGGCGAATATCGCCCCGGGCGCTCGTGGCAAGTCGTTTGGGCGTTGCGAGTTGGCGTTTGGTGGTGGGGCGAAATTGAGTGAATTTCGCCCCGGGGGTGGGGCAAAAAATGCTTCCAGGTGGGCGAAACTCGTCAGGCACTTCACGGTGCCGAATCAGTTGTCCAAAAGTCCTCCCACATACTTTTGGACAACTGATGCGATTTGGATCCACTCACGAATCAGTTTTCTGCCGGCGCACACTCTTAGCGCAGTCCGGGAGCTTACAGCTGCAGGTGCAGCTTTCGGCTCTCAGTTCGAAGGCGAGCGCATTGTGGGTACGTGTACATTAGCATACTAGGTGGCCGAAAACAAGTACTTAGTTGTTTTTGCAATAAGACGCGAAGAAAACGCGCATGCGCGACGCGCGCAGGAAAAAGTTGAAATCAGGCCACGGAATTTGGTAAGGTCGGCACGGGGCGGGCTGCGCCGGGGAAGTTGCCCCTGGTGCGTTGGCGCTAGTCAGTTGTGCATCCTTAAAAAAGTAGAACGCCCGCTTTGTTTCCATGTTTCCAACCGAACGCTAGCTGGCTGACAAGAGAGGGCAAAAAAATTTCTTTCTCGTCGTTCGCTTGGTATGATTGATGTTGTCGCCTCCGAGCGTGCTTGAATCAACAACTTTTGTGGAGAGTCATCATGGTGCGCCCGCGTTCTGGTCTCTTGCGTTCGCTGATCCCACTGCTGCTGGCCGTCAGCATGGCGCCTGTCGCGAGAGCCGTAAGCTGGTTGGACGACTTTAACGACGGAAGCGCCGAAGACGGAAATCCCGTGACCTGGACTTACAACGAGGTAGGATTT
>DASXWB010000346.1:0-3125 GCA_036503915.1 Lacipirellulaceae bacterium
CGATTCACCTGGCCGCGCTATCTCGACGGACTCAACGCGCTCTACGCGCGCGTGCTGAACCGCGAGCTTCCGCCACTCCGCAGGGCGGCATAACAGTTCGCCGACGCCCACGCTGGCGGCTATCAAAAAACCCGCCCGCCCCGGCCGAACCGTTCGGCCCGCTGCGCTCGTCAAAATTTGCAGACCACGAATCTTGAGGGTATATTGGGGCTCTCTCGATTGGCCGCGCATTCTTGTTCGGTATCCACGATTCGTGGCCCGCTGCCGTCTAATGCACGCATTCGCCATTAGATCTCGAGCAGGCTTGGCTAGTCTCTGGCGCACCACGCCCGTATTGCTCAGCCTCGCGATGTTATTAATGGATGCTGCGACGTCCGGCGCCGCGATTTCGATCGCCGGCAACGTGACTCCCGACCCCAACACGACGACAAGCAGCCGAGCGCTCTTCATCGGCCAGACGGCCAACGGCACGATGGCCGTGGACGCCGGGAGCGTAGTTACTTCAGGCACGTCTTATCTTGGAGTTGTCGCTGTCGCAACAGGGACGGCAACTGTTACCGGCAATGGCTCCGCCTGGAATTCGGGTGTTCTTGTAGTGGGCAACGAGGGTAACGGACATTTGACAGTTACTGGCGGCGGGTTAGTTAATAGCTCCGGCACCGGCTACGTGGGGGACGAGCTTGGAAGCAATGGCACGGTGGAAGTAAGTGGCGCCGATTCTCAATGGCACGTTCGGGATGGCATATGGATGGGTCTTCGCGGCACCGGCGCGTTGACGATTTCCGATGGCGGGTTCGTAACCAGCACTTCTGGAGTGGTTGGCAACGGCAGCGAAGCCGTTGGTCACGCAACCGTTACCGGCTCCGGTTCGCGCTGGATCAATAGCTCGTTTTTTAGGCTTGGCTCATTCGGTACAGGAACAATGACTATCGCTAACGGAGGCATGGTTTTTTCGGACGTGGGCAGCATCGGTAGTTCGTCTTCCGGAAATGGAAGGCTGACGATCGAGGGCGTTGACTCAAAATGGTTAATTACTAACGACCTGGCAGTTGGCGATTCTGGCAACGGCATAATCGAGATAACGGGCGGCGTGGCGCAAGTTGGTGGTGACACCTATCTTGGCCGCTCGATCAGCGGGGCCGGCGAAATTCGCTTCCAAAATGGCACGTTAACTACTCGAAGCCTATTGGCCGGTTTCAGCGAACTTCGCGGCATTGGTACGATCAATACTCAAGGAATCGTTTCCGACTACGATTTGATTTTTGATTCCAATGATAGGCTACTGCAGCAGGTCATTTTCGCCAGCGAACCAGATCAAAACATTACCGTCAATCTCGATGCCAGCCCCGCCGGCGTCATGGGCGCGGGATTTCGCGGCCAAGGCTCGCTGACGGTCGCCGACGGCCGGGCGGTCGCTTCACGAGAAGGCTTTCTCGGCTATCACACCACGGCAAGGGCCACGGCAAATGTCAATGGGGTTGGCTCGTCCTGGACACTCAGCGGCGATCTTTCCGTTGGCTATAACGGTGCCGGCACGCTGAACGTTTCCAATGGTGGTCACGTTCACGTCGCCGGGACGACCTACGTCGCGCGCTTCAGCGGCTCAGCGGGGGGCATTCGCTTCAACAATGGTATTCTTACTACGCAAATGCTTTCTGCCTCGCCAAATCAACTAACCGGCACGGGCGTCATCAATACACACGGAGTGGTCGGCGATATGGATCTCGTATTCGACCAAGCGCATCCGCCACAGCAGCAGCTTCTGCTCAACGATGGGCCGGATCAGAACGTTACGGTCAACCTCGACATCGACGGCAGCGCGGAGTTGGGTGTCGGTTATTCGGGCGAAGCCTCGCTCACGATCGCCGACGGCGTGACCGTCGCGTCGACGTTCGGCCATTTGGGTATCCAACCCGGATCGAAGGGCACGGCTACAGTATCCGGCGAGAATTCCAAATGGGCGATTAGCGGCAACTTATTCATTGGCCGCGGTGGCGTTGGGGAGTTGACGCTGGCTGACGGCGGCGCGCTGTCAAACGACGCAGCCCGTATCGACAATGGAAAACTGGTCGTCTCCGGGAGCGGCTCAACCTGGACCAACACTGGCCTTCTGCTAGTCGCAGCCGATTCCAATTCGAACGCCGAACTCCTAATCGAAGATGGCGCCCACGTCTCATCGGCGATGCTCTCTGGTCTCTCCTCTGCCAGCCGCATCGGTACAGGGTATATGTCCACGGGCAAGGCCACTGTTACAGGTCCAGGCTCGACTTGGATTGACGCCGCTTATCTTACCGTAGGCGCCGACGGCACCGGCATGCTGACGATTTCCAATGGCGGCCGCATTTTCATCGCGTTCGGAAGTGTGGGTGCCTTTGGCTTTTCGTTTGGCTCCAACGGCTCTGGAATGGCCGTTGTTACGGGCGCCGGCTCGAGTTGGCATATTGACGAACGTCTCGCTATCGGTACAAATCGGCCCGGCACACTAACCATTTCGGACGGCGGCCAGGTCAGCAGCGCCAGTGGCGACATCGGCAATGATTCCGCCGCTAATGGAACGGTCATAGTTACCGGCGATGGCTCCCGTTGGACAATAACCGATGACCTTTATGTGGGGCGCTCTTTTGGACAGGGCACGCTCAATATTGGCCCAGGCGGCACCGTTTTCGTAGGCGACGTGATATCGATTTCTTCTTCAAGCCGGCTAAATCTCGAAGGTGGGACTCTTGCGGCCTCGAGTATGCCCCCTAATCCAGACGGACGATTCAATTGGACTGCCGGCACGTTGCACGTCGGACGCTACAACGGCAATCTTATCAATTCAGCCGGCGTGCTGGCGCCCGGTCAATCGGCCGGCAGCACGACCATCACCGGCAATTACACGTAGCAGGACGCAGGCGTATTGGAGATTGAAATCGGCGGCACCTTGCCGACTTCCGAGCACGATCTCGTAGACGTTCTCGGCGCAGTGATGCTCGGGGGCCAATGGCGTTGTTTCTCAAATCGGGGCTGGTTGAAGTAGCCTGAAATGAGTGAAGTAATTGAGGATTTTGCAGCGGAGACGAGCCTCCGTGCGTTGGTTTGGTAGTTTGCGGTTTTTCAACCTGTGTCCGAAGATCGTTTTGAGT
>DASXWB010000347.1:0-11449 GCA_036503915.1 Lacipirellulaceae bacterium
CGCGCGACCGCGCTTCAGGCGACGTGATCCGCTCAACCAAACAACTGCGCAGCGGCCAGTCGATCGTCACCCGTTTCGCAATCGGCGAAGCCGTGAGCAAAGTCGAATCGATTGAAGAATAATGTTAGAGTCTCAACAATATGAACCGCCAAGTACGCCAAGTGCGCCAAGAAACCCCAAGAAGGCCATTGTCTTACTTGGCGATCTTGGCGTTCTTGACGGTTTAATTCATTCTGTTAGAAGCTCTCTGAGGATTTTTGATGGCCAAGAAAAAGCCTACACCACGTGATGAATGTGTCGCCTCCTTTGAGGAGTCACTCGAGGAGTTGGAGAAGATCGTGGCCGAGCTGGAAAGCGGCAAGCTCGGCCTGTCGGAAGCACTTGCGCGGTACGAAGAAGGTGTCAAGCATTTGAAGGGATGTCAGGAATTGCTGGAACGGGCCGAACGAAAAATCGAATTGCTGAGTGGCATCGATGCCGACGGCAACCCCATTACCCAACCGTTCGAGGAAACGGAAATCGAAACGCTGGAGGAAAAAGCGGCTGCGCGCGGCCAGCGGCGCACGACGATCGCCAAATCGGCTTCCGTACGAATTTCCGTCGAGCAAAACGACGTCGATGATCCAGGCCGG
This sequence comes from Lacipirellulaceae bacterium, assembly GCA_036503915.1. Taxonomy (GTDB): domain Bacteria; phylum Planctomycetota; class Planctomycetia; order Pirellulales; family Lacipirellulaceae; genus JABDGM01. The sequence continues at coordinate 633 of DASXWB010000347.1, forward strand.
CTTTTTTAATGTCACCGTCGAGAACGTCTGTGACGGCATCAGCATCCAATGAACTGAATCTGCTCGATCTCGAGCGGCTGCGGGCGCGGATCGATGCCGCGCTGACGCGGTATGCGCAATTTGATGATGGCTGCCCGCCGACATTGGCCGAGGCCATCCGCTATGCCCTGCTCGCCCCCGGAAAGCGGCTTCGGCCACAATTGGTGTTAATGGCTGCGGAAGCTTGCGGTGGTACTATTGAGGCCGCGATGCCGGCCGCATGTGCCGTGGAAATGATTCATGCTTACTCGCTCGTGCACGATGACCTGCCGGCGATGGATGACGACGATCTGCGACGCGGTCGCCCGACTTGCCACAAGGTGTTCGGTGAGGCGGTGTCGATCCTGGTCGGCGACGCGCTCCAGGCGCGAGCGTTTGAGTTGCTCGCTACCGAGATCCGGCCGCCGACGCTTGCCGCGCGTTGCTGCGCCGTCTTGGGCCGAGCGGCAGGAGCGTCGGCGCTCGTGGGCGGCCAGGCGGCCGACATCGCCATGACAGCCGCCGATAACGGCGAATTGCCCAACGATATCAGTCGACTTGAAGCGATCCACGCGCGAAAAACAGGGGCGCTTTTCGTGGCGGCGCTCGAACTCGGCGCCGTCACGGCAAATGCCAGCGATGAACAATTGCAGGCTCTCACTGCGTACGGGCGCAAGTTGGGGCTGGCGTTTCAGATTACGGACGATTTGCTCGATGTGGCCGGAAGCCAGGCGTCGGTCGGCAAACGGGTCGAGAAGGATGCCGTGCATGGAAAGCTTACTTTTCCTGGCCTGCTGGGAATCGAGGAGAGCCGTCGCCGGGCGAAAACGCTCGTCGACGACGCTTGTGGTATGATCGAGGTATTCGGCCCCAAGGCCGGCCAACTACGGTCCCTGGCCCAATTTGTGGCCGAACGCGAAAAATAAAGGTAGCTCCGCGGCTCCTACAGCACATGACCAAACAGCAGCTTCTGCCCTCGATCCAATCGCCGCACGATTTGCGCCAGCTGTCGTTGCCGCAGCTCGAGAAGCTGGCCGCCGAGATGCGCGAAGTATTGTGCAATCTCGTGAGTTGCCGCAGCGCGCACTTCGCGTCGAACTTGGGCGTGGTGGAGCTTTGCCTCGCGCTACATCAAACGTTCGATTTCCAGCACGACCGGCTGATTTGGGATACGGGCCATCAGATTTATCCGCACAAGCTCATCACCGGCCGCTACCCGAAGTTCGGCACGATGCGAACGAAGGGTGGGTTGATGGGCTATCCGAATCCCGAAGAAAGCGACTACGACCTGTTCATGACAGGCCACGCCGGCGCGAGCGTCTCCACGGCGCTGGGCCTGGCCAGTGGCGACGCGCTCGTGCGTCCTTCGGAAAAGCGCTGGAGCGTCGCGGTGATTGGCGACGGGGCGTTCCCTTCCGGAATCGTGTACGAAGCGCTTAACAACGCCACTCGGTTAGGCAAGCGTCTCTTGATCATTCTGAACGACAACAAGATGTCGATCTGCCCGCGCGTCGGGGGCATGGCCGATTACCTCGACCGGCTGCGCATGCACCGCGTGTACTCCGGCCTCAAGGAAGAAGTCGTGAAGGTGCTCAACAAGGTGCCCCTATTGGGCGACCCGGTGGAGCGATTCCTGGCCCAGCTCAAAGAGGGCGCGAAAGCCGGGCTGCACGGCGGGATGTTGTTTGAAGATCTCGGCCTGCGTTACTTCGGTCCCATCGATGGGCATAATATCGGCCTGCTGCGCAAGTACCTGCGCATGGTCCGCAACACCGAAGGTCCGATCTTGCTGCACGTCGTCACTGAAAAGGGGCATGGCTTCCAGCCGGCTGCGGCCGACCCGGTGCTGTTCCACGCGCCGCCGCAATTCGAGCGGCGCGACGACCATGGAGTGCAGCTCAAGAAAAGCTCAGCACGTACATTCACGCACGCCGCCTCGGCCGCCATTTTCGCGCAGCTGAGCGCCGACCCACGCGTCACGGTGATCACGGCGGCCATGTGCCAGGGCAACAACCTGGAACGAATTCGCGAGACTTTTCCCGACCGCTTCTTCGACACCGGTATTTGCGAAGGCCACGCGGTGGCGCTTGCCGCTGGCCAGGCCAAGGCGGGGTTGCGCCCAATCGTCGATATTTACAGCACATTCTTGCAGCGGTCGTACGATCAGATCTTCCAGGAAGTTGCGCTGCAGAACCTGCCTGTGACCTTCATGCTCGATCGCGCCGGGCTGGCCGGGCCAGACGGCCCTACGCATCACGGCGCGTTCGACCTCGGCTACCTCCGCGTACTGCCCAACATCAAGGTGATGGCTCCGGCCGACGAGCAGGACCTGGTTCAGATGCTGGAGCTGGCGCTTCGTGACGATGGGCCGTGCGCGATCCGTTATCCCAAGGCTGCCATTTCTGCGATCAATGCGGAGCGCACGCCCGTCGAACTGGGCAAAAGCGAAATTCTTTCTTGGAACGAGAGCGGCTCCATCATTTCCTGCGGCGCGCTCTTGCCGGTGTGCCTCGAAGCGGCGCAGGTGCTCCAAGAGGAAGGTATCACGGTCGGCGTCATCAACGCCCGATTCGTGAAGCCGCTCGACTGCGGAACCATTCTCCGCGCGCTTCGCGAATGTGCATTCGTCGTGACCGTGGAAGAGGCTGCATTGATGGCAGGGTTCGGTTCAGCTGTTTTGGAAGCGGCCGCTGACGCGGGCGTAGACGCCAGCCACGTGCGGCGGCTCGGCATCCGCGATGCATTTATTGAACATGGCGAACGAGGCGAGCTGCTTGCCGATTTGGGCCTCGACGCGTGCGGCATCGCCGCCGCTTGCCGCGATTTGGCGGGATCGATCCACAAGGTTCCGCCCCATCATCTGAAAAAGCTAGCGCGCTGATCGGAGCTCGGTTTGTGGGAGGCGTCTCTGACGCCGATGGCGTATGCAACCCGTCGACAAATCGGCGTCAGAGACGCCTCCCACACCGAGGTCCACACGTCATTCATCGCGTGCCGTCATCCTCGCCGACGCATCGCGCCCGGAGATGCGCAACGCGGTGGACCGCCTGCGACCGATCATCGAGCGACATCTCACAATCGTGGGCACTTCGCTGGATTTCGCTTCCGACCTTAGTACCACGGAAGCCGACTTGGCCATCGTTTTCGGCGGCGACGGCTCGATTCTCCGCGCCGCGCATCAGATGGGCTTTCGCCAATGGCCCGTGCTGGGGGTCAATCTGGGGCGGCTTGGTTTTCTGGCGGCCTTGCAGCCAGAGCAACTCGATGATGTGCTCCCGGAAATTGCAGCCGGGCGGCATCGCGTCGTTGAACACCTCATGATCGAGTGCACAGCAACGCGTGCCGGCAAGCCGCAATACCATAGTTTGAGCCTCAACGAAGTCACGGTGCTAGCAGGCCCGCCGTTTGCGATGCTCGACATCGAGCTTTACGTTGACGGCGAATTGGTGACTACCTATAGTTGCGACGGCCTGATCGTGAGCACGCCGGTCGGCTCGACGGCGCACAGCCTGTCGGCGGGCGGCCCGATCTTGCGCAAGGACGTGCAGGCGCTTGTGATCGTGCCGATCTGTCCGCACACGCTCACGCATCGGCCGGTCGTTGACTCGGCCGACCGCGTGATTGAGTTGGTAGTGCCGCGGCCGCATGAAGGCACGTCGCTCGTGGTCGATGGCCGCGTGCTCGGCACGCTTGGGCCGGAGGACCGCGTGCGGATCGTACGCTCGCAGGCCCGCTTTCAAATGATCGAAGTCAGCGGGCAGGGATATTATCGCACGCTCCGCGAAAAGCTTGGCTGGGGCGGACAAATACGGCTGAAGTGAAAAGTAGTAGTCACACTCCGTGTGCCGAAACTTTATAAGTATTAGCGCTAATTTGCCTGCTGCTACGGCACACGGAGTGTGCCTTCTACGTTGCAAGGAAGCAATTTCATGACGAATCTCTTGCCGTCTTGCGTATGGCTGATCATTGCAGGTGTAAGTTTCCTCACAGCGATTGCAGCAAGCGCGAACGAGAAGCCCCCTGCCCCGCCCAGTCCCAAGACGTACGAGTTGCGTTACAAGCTCGCGACGGGCGACGTGCTGCGCTATGAAGTGAAACACCGCGCTTCCTTTCGCACCACGATCGACAAAACCACCCAAGAGGCCCAGACGAAGACCGATTCGGTAAAGCTTTGGAAAGTCACCGACGTTCTGCCCAACGGCGACATGGAGATCATGAACGTCGTAGAGCACGTTCACATGGTGCACCAATTGCCCGATCGCGAACCGACGGAATACGACAGCCGACAAGACAAAAATCCACCGCCGGGATTCGAAGAGACGGCCCGAGCGATCGGAGTACCACTAAGCGTGATCCGCATCGACCCGGCTGGCAAAGTACTGCGCCGCGACGTAAAGTTGCGCCAACAAAACGTTGATGAAGACGCGCCGATCGTCGTGCGCCTTCCGAATAAGCCGGCGACCGTCGGTGAAACGTGGGACGAATCGTTCGACGTCAAGGTAACGCTGGAGAACGGAAGCACGAAGACGATCCAGACTCGCCGCCGGCACAAACTCGCGGGCGTGAAGAATGGCATCGCCACGATCGAGGTTACGTACCAGGTCCTGTCGCCGATCGACCCGTTCGTGGAATCGCAGCTAGTCCAGCGGCTGATGGAAGGCGAAGTGAAATTTGATATTGCGGCCGGCCGAGTCGTCAGCCAGCAAATGGACATCGATAAGCGCATCCTCGGCTTCGCCGGCCCCACGAGCAGCATGCACTACATCACGCGCATGGAAGAGAAGCTGAATGCGACGGCGCCGAAGGCGACGGTCCGCCGATCGTTGCCGAACCCGTATGCAACGCAGCAGCGTTCCACGCCGAAGACCGATCGGCCGCGCTCGCCGCGCGGCCCGCGCACGTCTCGCTCCAACAATCGGCCGCGCCAGACGCAAGGCGCGAAAGGTTACCGCCGCTAACCAGGGTCGGGAGTCTTTAAACTGCGCCACGCCATTGATTGAACGTCGACGCTGTAAAACGCGCGTGTATCAAAACAAGCCCACGACTCCCGACCCCTTTTGTTCTTGCGGTCGAAGGGGTCCGGAGTCGCGTGCATGCCCGAGCGCAAGAATTCCTCAAGCTTCGTAACGATTCGGATTATCAGAGCGGATTGAAGACTCCCGACCCCGGCAAATTACGGCCCCTCGACTTCGTGCACCAGCACCACGTCGTGCACGCCGCCGGCGAATTGCTCGCCCTCGGGGCCGGCCGCCAGATGAGAGCCGCCCACGATCACGATCCGGTCGCCGCGCGCGGCGTAGCCCGCGCGGCATGCCATGGCGTCGGAGTGCTTGATGAGTTCTTGCAAGTCGGTGGCGGGCGCGCCGCGCAGCGGCGTCACGCCCCAATACAGACACATTTGCCTGAGTGTCGCGTCCGATGAGCTGACGCCCACAGTGGGCACATAGCTACGCAGCTGCGAAAGTGCAAAGGCCGTGCGGCCTGAATGGCTGGCAACGAACACAAGCTTCGCGTCCAGATCGTGCGCCATTTGGCCGGCGGCGCGCACGGCCGCCTCGGTTATATCGTGTACGCTGCCCCAAGTGCCTTCGAGACTTCGCAGCGGGCGATTCTGAAAAGTCGATTCGGTGGCCAGCGAAATGCGGTTCATCGTCTCCACGGCTTCGATGGGAAAATGACCAATTGCCGTCTCGCCCGAGAGCATGCATGCGTCGGCCCCGTCGAGTATCGCGTTGGCGACGTCCGTCGCTTCGGCACGCGTCGGCCGCGGCGAGTCTTGCATGCTGTCGAGCATCTGCGTGGCGATGATAGCCGGCCGCTGGTAGCGATGGCATGTGGCGATGATCCGCTTTTGCTCCATCGGCATCTGGGCCACGTCGATTTCAACGCCGAGGTCGCCGCGGGCCACCATCACGGCGTCGGCTTCTTTAACGATTTCCTCCAATCGCTCGAGCGCCTCGCGTTTTTCAATTTTCGCCACGATTCGAGTCGAAGCGTTCTGGCCGCGGAGAATGTCTTTCAACATCCGGACATCGTCGGGCGAGCGAACAAAGCTCAGCCCGAGAAAGTCGATGCCCGATTGAGCCGCCCAGATTGCATGCTCGCGGTCGATTTCGCTGATTGCCGGCGCGCTTAGCTTGACGCCCGGCAAGTTAATGCCTTGCCGGCTGCGGATGGTGCCACGCTGAACGACGCGCAAGCGAGCTCGATTCTCGTCGATGCCTTCCACTTCCATCGCGACCGTGCCGTCGGCCAGCATGACGCCATCGCCGACTTGCAGTTCCCGTACCAGCGGCGGATAGGTGCTCGTCAGCTCGTTCGGCGCTTTGGCATCGCCCGACACGAAAAAGAATTCAGTTCCCAGCTCGCAAAATATGCGGTCATCGGGGAGCTCGCCAAGCCGGATCTTCGGCCCAGCTAAGTCGACAAGGATGGCGATCGGCTTGTCAATTGCCCGGCTTAACGCGTGTAGGTTATCGACGTGAATCTGCTGCGCATCCGGCCCGCCGTGGGCCATGTTCAAGCGAAACACGTCGACACCGGCGCGCACCAGGTCGGCAAGGCGCTCGGGCTGCGACGTTGCCGGGCCGACCGTCGCAACAATCTTGGTGCGCGAGCGAAGCCGGAAATCTTGCGCCCTGTCCATAGTCGTGTATTGTGCCGGTTCAGGGCCACTAGGGGAATACATCGCCTCGGTAGGTGAATACATGATTGCGATTACTGGCATCGTCCGGCTTGATTCAGAGGGCGTCGATGCACGATACTTTTTTTCGCGCGCAGGCGCGCGGCTTGTGCACAGCCAGCGGCAAAGGCGGATTATAATGGCATTTTCGCAGGCATCGACGAACGCAGACATCGACACGTCGCCACCGACCGCGACGGCAGCTTCGTACCCGCATCGTTCGCGCCGAATACTTCTCCTGTTGTTCTTGGCCGCGCTCGGCTGCATTGTCGGCGCAGCATTCTTGCTGCGAATGTTGGTGGCACAGCGAATTCCTGAGCTAACTGAAGGGGAGTTGGAGGAGGCACAGAAACTTTGGGACAGCGCCGGCCCGGAGGGCTATGAGATGGATTTGGAAATACTTCGCGGACGTCCCGGCACGGTGCATATTGAAGTTCGCAACGGGGAAATTACCGCCATGACACGAGACGGCCGGACGCCAGCGCAACATACCTGGCGGTACTGGTCAGTGCCAGGACTGTTCGAGACATTGGAGCGAGAACTGGATATGGCCGAAGACCCAGTTCACGAAGTGGGCGCGACCGCCGGAACAAATTGGCAACTTCGATGTGAGTTCGATCCGGCGTATGGTTTTCCACGACGATTTCATCGCCATGTTTCTGGCGGCGGCCAGGAGGTGTATTGGCACGTGACGAGCTTCGTTCCCAAATAACGCAATTGTCGTCGAGCGCGACGTGGTACGGCTTGGCGACGGGCCGTTCGTACTTAGCATCGTTTCACCACGTCCCTTTCAAGGCAGGCCGAACGACCGTTGTCCGCACTGACAGGTTCATTCCTCCGTTCTCGCAAAATGACTTATTGGCAAGGCAAACGCGCGGTGGTGACGGGTGGATCGTCCGGCCTGGGCCGTGTGCTGGCCAGCGTGCTGGTGAAACACGGCGCGCGCGTTGCGATTGTCGCGCGACGGGCACCGCAAATTGAGGTTGTCACTGAAGAACTTCGCGCCCGCGGCGGGAACGTGCTGGGCATCCCCGCGGACGTCACGATTCAGGGCGACGTCGACCGAATGGCGACTGCCGTCCAGAGTGCGTGGGGAGGGCTCGACATGTTGTGCCATTGCGCGGGCCGATCGATGCGCGGCACCGCGCTCGCCACCTCCGCCGATGAATTCCGCGAATTGTGGGATGCGAATTTCCTGTCGGCCGTACGATGTGTGCAAGCCTTCGCGCCGGCGTTAAGCTCCGCTCAAGGGCACATCGTGCTGGTAGGTTCGCTGGCGAGCAAGGTGGCGGCCGGATATCTCGGCGCCTACCCTGCGAGCAAGTTTCCGCTAGCCGCGTTGGCACAGCAGCTACGGATCGAGCTTGGTGAAAGAGGGCCGCACGTCCTGTTGGTATGTCCAGGACCGGTTGCGCGCGAAGGTCGAGGTCGTGATGAGAGCCGGTACGCCGTTCAGGCGGCCGATGTCCCGGTTGCCGCGCAGCAGCCGGGCGGCGGCGCTAAGGTGCGGGCCATCGACCCGCAGTGGCTCTCCGAGCGAATCCTGCGCGCTTGCCAAGCGCGCCGTGCGGAGCTGGTCGTGCCACGAAGGTCGCGACTACTGTTCGTAATTACGCAACTCTGGCCGCGTTGCGGCGATTGGCTGCTGCGGCGAATGACTTCAGGTTAAACTGGAAATTGTGGGCACTAAACAGCCCCCGGCTCTGCCCGGGGGTCGGCACCGGGACGATACATCGTTACACAACCCCTGGAGGAGCCGGGGGCGGTCGGCGTATCAGTGCCATCTCACTGACACCGTGAAAAAAAAGAACCCGGTTGGCTCTGCGAGGTGCCAACCGGGTTCTCGGTTTTGGGAGTGAGTCCGTCAGCTCGCACGGCGTCATCCGTCGTACTACAACTTTAGACGGATGGCGGGAACCGCCGTGCGGCGGCTCTCTCCCTGGTTAGTGTGAAACGGCAGTATCCCGTGACGGGCGTAGGTCGCCATACTCGGGCGACAGTTTGCTTAGATTCACAGCTGACAAGTTGTCGGGCGTTTGCGTCGTTGCCGAGAGTCGTTGAGGAGGCGGTTGACTTACGGTTCCAGCGACGCGTGTCGTTGGAGGCGAATAAAGCACTCGGCGTGCCAAAGGCAACCGCCGCTCGCTGGCTTGTATCGTTTTTGTATGCTGATCTGCTGCTCGACCGAGGAAGATCGCTCATTTTTCAAGCTGGCCGTACATCCGTGGTTTGGAAAAATCGAATCGGCAGCGGGGCGGGACTGCCTGGAAATGCGTTCGGCCGCTTGTAGGAATTACAATTCGCGTGCTGGCATCGGCTACATAGCCCGGCCATCTTGGCCGAGCATTCGACCGTAGCCTTTTACGGAGCCATAGCCGGACCAAGATGGCCCGTCTATGTACCATCTGTTGCCGCGGATTCTGGCAATTGCTACGCTTGGCCGGTTTTTTTCCTCTTTTCCGACAGACCTTGCCACTCGCGCACGAGATTTCGGTGCTTCGCTCGCCGAGAATTGCAACACGGCGTCCGCTCGGCGGCCGCGCGTCCCATACGCGGCGCGGCCTTTGGTTTATTGCTTTTTGCGTCGTGATTCTTGTGCACATGGCGCCCGTTTTGGGCTGTGCCACGTTTGGACTCCGCGATCCCATGGCAAAGGAAGTTGCGGCCGGGCGCGAATTGTGCCAGGAGGGCGTTGCGGCGATGGAGCGCGGGCATTGGCAGCAGGCAGAGATCTTGCTGCAGCAGGCGCTTCATGCATCCCCCGATGACCCTGAGACACGGCGCTATCTTGCCGAGGCCCTTTGGCATCGGGGCGCGGCGGACGAGGCGATGTCGCACATGGCAGCTGCCGCGAGCCTGGATGCCGGCGATCCGCAGCTTGCCGTGCGAGGCGGTGAAATGTCGTTGGCCCTCGGCGCCACGGATCAAGCGCTGGCCTTTGCCGGCGACGCGATTCGACTTGATCCCAAGCAGGCCAAAGCATGGGCGCTGCGCGGCCGCGCCTTTCGACGCTTGAATCAAACCGATCGCGCGATGGCGGACTTGCAACGAGCGCTCGAGCTGGCGCCGAACGAGGCCGGAGTGCTGTTTGACATTGCCGTGCTGTATCGAGAGCGCGGACAGCCGGCTCGCGCTTTGGCCGCGGTCCACCATTTAGTCGACGTGTATCCGCCGGGCGAGGAGCCGCAAACGGCGCTTGTGCTGGAGGGTCTGGTTTTGATGGATTTGCAGCGGCCACACCAGGCCGCGGAGAGCCTGCTGGCGGCCGTCCGGCGCGGCCCGCCAAGCGCCGACGTGCTGTACCGGCTTGCACAGGCCCAATGGAGCGCCGGCCAACACGCGGAAGCAACGTTGGCCGCCAAGGAGGCTCTGGGGATCGACGCCGCGCATCAGCCCAGCCGAGATCTGCTTGTGCAGTTGGCCAGCGTCGAACAACCGGATGCAATGCTGCGGTAGCGCAATTCGCCATCGCGCGGCCCCTCGTTTCGGCTGAAGCCTTAGGTTCGCTACGGTCGCTGCCGCGCCCACCGAATCGCTACAGTCGGCAATATTGAACTTTCCGCTGGTTTGGTTTGCATCCACCCAAGCCGTGACGTATGGTTTCGCGGAGACTGTTCCGGCTCATCCGAGTCGACCATCGTTCCCTGTACCGGCCTGCCCAGGAGAATCTGAATGTCCGCAACCGCGAGTGTCGCAGACGATTCGTTCGTCGACCGGCGAGGAACAGTCCATCTTGGAGTCGAACCGCTTTTCGAGCGCCGCCAGTTTGCCAACACGTACGATGAGCTTTCGCCCGACGCGGCCGAGCTGGCCCGGGCCATCGACGGCTACAAAGTGCAGCATCGCCGGCGCTTCATCACGTTTGAAGAAATGCTGGCGGTGATCAAGTCGCTGGGCTATGCGCGGTAGCAGCCGGTACATAGCCGGCCCATCCTGGGTCGGTCGCGCCCGATACATCGCCGGCCGGTTCCGGGCCGGTATCGCACCAAGATGGTGCGGCTATGTATTTCGGTACTGATTTCTTAACGACGGGTTGTCAAAGATCGAAACGCCGACAACTCGGCTTGCTGCTCAGCTTGACTTTTGCCCCCAGCAAATTTTTTTCTTTTTTCTGGTG
>DASXWB010000348.1:0-2257 GCA_036503915.1 Lacipirellulaceae bacterium
CATCGGCAATACGTTCGCGCACATCCTGCGATCCATTTTGCGGCAGGACCCGGACAAGATTCTGGTGGGCGAGATTCGCGACCTCGAGACCGCGCAGATCGCCGTGCAGGCCTCGCTTACCGGGCACCTCGTGTTCAGCACGCTGCACACGAACGACGCGCCAAGCACGATCACGCGGCTCAAGGACATGGGCGTCCCGACGTTTTTGATCACCGCCACGGTCGAAGCGATTCTCGCCCAGCGGCTGGTGCGCAAAGTGTGCATGCAATGCCGCGAGGAATACACGCCGCCGCGCGAGATCCTGGAAGACCTGGAGCTGACATCCGACCAGATCCGGGGCCACCGCTTTTATCGCGGCGCCGGCTGCGAAGTTTGCAACAACACGGGATACAAAGGCCGCGTCGGCCTGTTCGAGCTGATGATCATGACCAACGACATGCGCGACATGATCATGAGCAATGCGCAGGCCGACGAGCTGCGCGAGCTGGCGCGCAAGCAGGGCATGGTGCCGCTGCGCGCGGCCGGCATCAAAGGCTGTTTCGACGGCGTCACCACGCCGGATGAGGTAGTCCGAGAAACAATTTTGGAAGCGTAGGAGAAATCATCGCGACAAGAAGGGTTTTGCGTCGGCGGCGACGCCGAATTTATCGGCACGAGGTCGGCCTTGCGGCCGACGCTAAGGCCCACGACGCGAAAAAAGCGATTTCAGGGTTCACTCACATGCCAACTTTTCAATTCGAGGCGATGGACGCGACCGGCGCCGAGATCAAAGACGTGATCGAAGCGCCAACCGAAGAAGAAGCCCAAGCCACCATCCGGCAGATGGGCTACTTCGTCACCAAGATCACGGCCAAAAAGGCGCGCAAGAAGGCCGAAGCCACGGGCGGCAAGAAGAAGCGCGGCTTCGTGTTCGGCGGCGTCAAGTCGCGCGACCTCACGACGTTCACGCGCCAGCTTTCCATCCTGCAAGACGCCGGCCTGCCGATTCTGCGCAGCCTGCGGATTCTCGCCGGCCAGGCCAAGCCGGGACGCCTCAAGTATTCGCTCGAAGACACCTGCGACGAGATCGAAGGCGGCGCCACGCTCTCCGAAGGCATGGCCAAGAGCCCCAAGTGCTTCAACCGCCTGTACGTGAACATGATCAAGGCGGGCGAGGCCGGCGGCGCGCTAGAGCTCATCCTGCAGCGCCTCGCCGACTTCCAGGAGCGGGCCGAATCGCTCAAGCGAAAAGTCAAAGGAGCGATGATCTACCCGGTCGTGGTGGTCACCGTGGCCGTTTGCATCTTGACCTTCATCATGATCAAGATCGTGCCCGAGTTCCGCAACATCTTCGATGAGTTTGATCTCGAGCTGCCGCGGATGACCGAGATTCTGGTGGCGGTCTCCGAATGGTGCGTCGAGTTCTGGTACCTCATCCCGGGCATCCCGATCACAATCTGGCTCACGATCAAGCTGATCCGCAAGTTCAAGCACGGCCGCATTGGCTGGGACCAGTTCATCATCAAGGTGCCCGTGTTCGGCAACCTCATCGAGAAGAACATTTTGGCCCGCACCACGCGCACGCTGGGCACGCTGGTGGCCAGCGGCGTGCCGATCCTGGAGGCGCTCAACATCACGCGCGACACCTCGGGCAACGCCATCTTCGAGCGGATGTACACGAAGATCTCCGAGGCCATTCGCGAAGGCGAAGCCATCGCCAAGCCGATGAAGGAGCACTCCGTGCCGGGATTTCATCCCGTGGCGCTTTTCTTCTGGATCACGGCGATTCCCGTCATCGGGGCGCTTCTCTACCTGCTGAAATACAAACAACGCATCGTCGACGACATCGTCGTGAACATGGTCGACGTCGGCGAGGAAACGGGCGAGCTCGATACGATGCTCTACAAGGTGGCCGACACCTACGACGAAGAGGTTGCGGTCCTAACCGAAGGCCTCACCAAGCTGATGGAGCCGCTCCTCATCCTGTTCCTCGGCGGTGCGGTCGGCTTCATCGTGATCGCGCTGTTTATTCCGCTGGTGAAGTTGATTGAAGGACTGAGCAAGTAGCGAGGAGCCACCCAGTGGGTACCCGGCAGGGAGCACGGAGTGATTAGCGCCGGCCGCCGGGCCGGACGTACCGCCGTCAGGCGGTGCGATTGAGCGAAATACAAGGAACTAAGTCATGGATACGAAACGAAACATCCAGCATCCAGCATCCAGCATCCAGCATCGACGCGCAGCGTTTACGCTTATCGAGCTTCTGGTCGTGATCACGATC
>DASXWB010000349.1:0-8124 GCA_036503915.1 Lacipirellulaceae bacterium
CCTACCCCAAACACCTCAGGGCGGCAACTGAGGCATCAGGATACTTTTGTCCAACCATGGCTACTACCGCAGCACTAGATAAAGAAGTTCGCACCCTGGAAGAAGCCACCGTCCGCTTTTGCGGCGACTCGGGCGACGGCATGCAATTGGCCGGCTCGCAGTTCACGAACACGTCGGCCTTGGTGGGCAACGACATCGCAACGTTCCCGGATTTTCCGGCCGAGATTCGCGCGCCTCAGGGCACGCTCGCCGGGGTCAGCGGATTCCAAGTTCATTTCTCCAGTAAGGACATTTTCACTCCCGGCGACACGGTCGACGCGCTGGTGGCGATGAATCCGGCGGCGCTGGCCACGAACCTCACCGATCTGCGCACGGGCGGCATCCTCATCGTTAACGGCGACGCGTTTGAGCCGAAGGGTTTGGAGCAAGCGGGCTACGACACCAATCCGCTTGAGGACGGCAGCCTGAAACAGTACCGCGTGCACAACGTGCCGATGACGAAGCTCACGCGGGCCTCGGTCGAAGGCCTCGCGCTGAGCCAGAAAGAAAAGGACCGCTGCCGCAATTTCTTTGCGATGGGACTCGTGTTCTGGTTGTACGACCGGCCGCTTGATCCTACGCTGCGCTACATCGACGAGAAGTTCGGCAAGAAGCCGGAGATCGCGCAAGCCAACACGGCTGCGCTTAAGGCCGGTTATCACTACGGCGAGACCGTTGAAGCGATCAACACGCAGTTCCATGTGCCGAAGGCGAGGCTTGCGCCCGGCAAGTACACGAGCATCGTCGGCAACACGGCGCTCGCGTACGGCCTCATGACGGCGGCGCGGCTGAGCGGCAAGCGGCTGTTCCTGGGCGCGTATCCGATTACGCCGGCGAGCAGTATTCTGGAAGAGCTGGCCAGGCACAAGAACTTCGACGTGCTCACCTTTCAGGCCGAGGATGAAATTGCCGCGATGACTGCGGCCATCGGGGCCGCGTTCGCCGGCGCGATGAGCGTCACGGCCAGCAGCGGGCCCGGCATCGCGCTCAAGGGCGAGGGCATCGGGCTGGCGATCATCACCGAGCTGCCGATGATCGTGATCAACGTGCAGCGCGGCGGGCCTTCGACCGGTCTGCCGACCAAGACCGAACAGGCCGATTTGTTTCAGGCCGTCTTCGGCCGCAACGGTGAGTGCCCGATGCCCGTGATCGCGGCCTCAAGTCCATCCGATTGTTTTGAGGTGGCCCAGGAAGCATGGCGGATTGCGGTGCGCTACATGACGCCCGTTATGCTGCTTACAGACGGCTACATCGCGAACGGGTCGGAGCCGTGGCGAATTCCGAAGTACAGCGATTTGAAAAAGATTGAGATTACGCATCCGGGGCCGCGGCAGAACGGGCAAGCGTTCCTGCCCTACCAGCGCGACGAGCGGCTGGCGCGGCCGTGGGCGCTGCCCGGCACCTTGGGGTTGGAGCACCGCATCGGCGGGCTGGAAAAGCAGGATGTCACAGGGAACGTGAGCTATGACCCGGCCAACCATCAGCACATGGTGAACACGCGCGCCGCGAAGGTGGCGAACATTGCGGGCGACATCCCGCCGCAAAAACTCGACGGGCCGGCGAGCGGCGACGTGCTCGTGTTGAGTTGGGGCGGCACGTACGGCGCCTGCGCCACGGCCACGCACGTTGTTCAAGGCAAAGGCAAGGCGGTGACGCACTGCCACTTGCGGTACCTCAATCCGCTGCCAAACGATTTGGGCGACATTTTGAAGCGATTTAGGAAGGTGCTGATTCCCGAATTGAACATGGGCCAGCTGCGGACGATCATTCGCGCGAAGTACCTGGTCGATGCGGTCGGTCTCAACAAGGTGCAAGGAAAGCCATTCAGCGTGGCCGAGGTCGTCGACAAGATCGAAACCACGCTGCGCGGCGAAGCGAGTGATTCGCAGGTCGCCCCGGAACGGCCGGGCGATGAGATTACTTTTAAGGCGGCCCGCGAAATGGCGGCGCAAGGCGGTTAGTTCCGCAAAACATCAAGAACGATTTTCCATATTCAATAGGCATTGAACAACAATGAGCGTCGACCTGCCACTGCCCGTCCTCAAGCCGGCTGATTTCGCGAGCGATCAGGACGTCCGCTGGTGCCCTGGCTGCGGCGATTATTCGATCCTGGCGCAGATGAAGAAAGTGATGCCGACCCTCGGCATCCCGCGCGAGAAGATCGTGTTCATCTCCGGCATCGGCTGCTCCAGCCGCTTTCCGTATTACATGAACACGTATGGCATGCACTCGATCCACGGGCGTGCGCCGGCCGTCGCCACGGGGCTCAAGGCGGTGCGGCCCGACTTGCACGTTTGGGTCATCACGGGCGACGGCGACGGCCTGTCGATCGGCGGCAATCACCTCATGCACGCCATCCGCCGCAATCTCGACATCAACATCGTGCTCTTCAACAACCGCATCTACGGCCTCACAAAAGGCCAGTATTCGCCCACGTCGCCTCTGGGAAAGAAGACCAAGAGCACGCCGATGGGCGCGATCGATAACCCGCTCCATCCGCTCTCGATCGCCATCGGCTGCGAAGCGACGTTCGTTGCCCGCTCGATCGACACGAACATCAAGCACCTGGGCGAGACACTGAAGCGCGCGGCCGAGCACGCCGGCACATCCTTCGTCGAGGTGTACCAGAACTGCAACGTGTTCAACGACGGCGCGTGGAACTACGCCACCGACCGCGACACGAAGCTCGACACCACGCTCGAGCTGGTGCACGGCAAGCCGCTCATCTTCGGCAAGAACCGTGACAAAGGCGTTCGCCTCAACGGGCTGGATCCAGAGGTTGTCGAGCTTGGCAAAGGCATCTCCGAGGACGATCTTTTATTCCACGACGAGAAGGCGCCGGAGCCGAGCCTGGCCTATTTGCTCAGCCGCATGCGGCACGAAGACGGCTTCCCGGAGCCAATCGGGGTGTTCCGAGCCGTCGACCGGCCGCGGTATGATGTGATGATCAACGAGCAGATCGAGCAGGCTACGTCCGAGCGCGGCTCGGGCGACCTGGACAAGCTTTTCCGTTCCGGCGACACGTGGGACGTGGCGTAATGTAGCAGGCACACTCCGTGTGCCGAAGCATTGAGCCAACCGGCATAATTCGCGGACGGCACACGGAGTGTGCCTGCTACGAGGACGCGCATGATCATCTGCCCCTATTGCGACGCCGAGAATATCGAAGGCGCCGACGAGTGCGGCGAGTGCGGCGAAGCGATTTCGTATCTTAGCGTCCGCGTTCCGGCGAGCTCGGTGGAAGGCGACCTGTTGCGCGACCGCATCGAGCGGCTCTGGCCGAAGTCGCCGTCGACCGTCACGCCTGATACGTCCGTCGGCACAGTGCTCAAGAAGATGGTCGACGAGCGGATCGGCTGCGTGATGATTGTCGACGGCGGGCGGCTGGCCGGCATCTTCAGCGAGCGTGACGCGCTGATGAAGCTCAACATCGACGCGGCCCGGTTTCTGGAGCGGCCCATCTCGCAGTTCATGACGCCCGACCCGGTGACGCTCGAGACGAACGACAAAATCGCCTTCGCGCTGCACAAGATGAACGTCGGCGGCTACCGGCACATTCCGATTCTCTTCGGCGGCAAGCTGGCCGGCGTGATCTCGATCCGCGATATCCTGCGGTATCTCACCGAGCGCATCGCCGCGCCTGGGCGGCGGTAATTTTGCCAAAGGTCCGCCGTTACGACCGTTCACGGTCGTTCCCGCCGCAGGCGGTAATAGGCCCGGCGTTTACGCCGCTTGCCTGCAGGCAGTGCGATCGGTGTAGACGGCCTGCCGCGCATCGCGACAATTACCATTGCCATGGCATCCGGCGTTTCCAATAACGCGACATTTGACGTTCGGCAGGGCATCGAGAATCTGCTGGGTGAATTTCATCGCGACACCAGGTCGGCGGCGCCCATTGAAGTTCAGCAAGCGATTCACCTGGCGCGCATGCTTTGCCGCCGTGCGCGCGAGCTGCAGACACCGCAGGAGCGGCGGCAGCAGGCGGAGCTGGACCGGATGATCCTTTCGCCGCACGATCGGGCCACGCTCACGCAGCTTACCGACCAGGCGTTCCGCTCGCGCCGGCCGCATCGGGCCGCCGACCAGTTGATTCACATTCTCGACGTGCAGGGCGTGCCGCGGTTCTTCAGCGCGCTCGATCGAACGCTGCTCTTGGGCTTTCAGTCGTTTGGCTCGTATCTGCCGGGTGTGGCGATGCCGTTTGTGAAGGAGCGGATGCAGCACGAGACGGCGAACGTCATCTTGCCGGCCGAGCGCGAGCTATTGGCCGAGCACCTGCGTGCCCGCTGGGAAGAGGGCGTGCGGATGAACGTCAACGTGCTCGGTGAGGCACTCTTGGGCGAGGAGGACGCGGAGCGCCGGCTGCAAAGCTATTTGAGCCAGCTGCAGCAGCCGGAAATCGAAGTCATCTCGGTAAAGATTTCCACGATTTACTCGCAAATCTCGGCGCTGGCGCGCGAGCACACGGTGCGCGTGCTCAGCGACCGGCTGGAGCTCTTGTTTCGCGCAGCGGCAAAAGCCAAGTTCAAGCGGCGCGACGGAACGACGGTGCCGAAATTCGTCTATCTCGACATGGAGGAATACCGCGACAAGGAGCTTACGGCCGAAGTCTTCATGCGCACGCTCGACCGGCCTGGCCTCGAGCAGGCGCGGGCCGGCATCGCCCTGCAGGCGTACATACCCGATTCGTTCGAGACACAGCAACGGATTAACGGGTGGGCACGCAAGCGCGCGGCGGCCGGCGGCTCGCCGGTAACGATCCGCTTGGTAAAAGGCGCCAACATGGAGGCCGAGCGCGTCGAGGCCAATATCCGTGGCTGGCCGCAAGCGCCCTACAAAACCAAGCTCGAAACTGACGCCAATTACTTGCGGATGCTCCACGAAGGCCTGCGAGCGGAAAATATTGCCGCAGTGCGTCTGGGCATCGCGTCGCACAACTTGTTCACGTTGGCTTATGGCTTGGTGCTTGCAACGACCGGCAATGCGCTCGATCGCGTGCAATTCGAAATGCTCGAGGGCATGGCGAACCACCAGCGGCGCGCGCTGTTCGAGCTCACCGGCGACATGCTGCTGTACGCGCCGGCCTGCCGGCAAGAAGATTTCACCAACGCGATCGGCTACCTGGTGCGCCGGCTCGATGAAAACACCGGCACGGACAATTTCCTGCGGCACGCGTTCAATATCCGGGTCGATAGCCCCGAGTGGCGCACGCTCGAGGAACAGTTCGTTGCGGCGTTCAATGCGATGAACACCATTTCTAGCGCGCCGCGCCGCACACAGGATCGGCGGGAACAAACGAAAGCGCCAACAGCCCACGGATCTGCCGGGGGTTCCTACTTGGCGAGCGCAAGAGCCCGCGGTGAAGCCGGGGGCTGCGTGCCGTTCCGTAACGAGCCCGACACCGATTGGGCGCTCCCGCATCATGGCGAGTGGGCCAAGTCGATTATCGATCAATGGAAGGACAAACACAGCGCGCAAGCGGCCGACGTGCCGCTGGTGATCGGCGGACAGGAAATTCGCAACGGCCGTCAAGCGCGCGATTCGCACAATCCCTCAAGGCCTGGGGTCGTTGTTGCGCGGTATCGCCAGGCCAATGAATCTGACATAGATCGTGCGGTGGAAACGGCTGCCGCCGATGCAGCCGGGTGGCGGAAATTAGCTGCAGTCGAGCGTCAGCAACTCTTGAATCGCGTGGCCGGTGAATTTCAAGCCGCGCGCGGCGACCTCATGGGAGCGATGCTGGCCGAGGGCGGCAAGCTTTTCACCGAGAGCGACCC
This sequence comes from Lacipirellulaceae bacterium, assembly GCA_036503915.1. Classification (GTDB taxonomy): domain Bacteria; phylum Planctomycetota; class Planctomycetia; order Pirellulales; family Lacipirellulaceae; genus JABDGM01. Next base: position 5,817 of record DASXWB010000349.1, read on the forward strand.
GGAGGTCTCTGAAGCGATCGACTTTTGCCGCTTCTACGCGGAGGCGGCCCGATTCTTTTACGAGTTGCCGGGCGTCCAAGCGAGCGCCGCAGGCGTGGCCGTCGTCGTCTCTCCCTGGAACTTTCCACTAGCTATCCCTTGCGGTGGCGTGGCCGCGGCACTCGCAGCTGGAAACACCGTCATTCTGAAGCCGGCGTCTGACACAGTCCTGATCGCCTACGAATTGTGTAAGGCGTTCTGGCATGCCGGCGTGCCGAAGACGGCGCTGCAGTTCGCGCCGTGCAGCGGCGGCACGGTGGGACAGCGGTTGGTGACGCACGATGGCGCCGATGTCGTTGTGCTCACCGGCGGCACGAGCACGGCGGCCGAAATGCTCGCCGCGAAGCCGACGATGAACTTGCTTGCCGAGACCGGTGGCAAGAATGCCACGATCGTCACTGCGCTTTCCGATCGCGATCAGGCGATCAAGAACGTGCTGCACAGTGCGTTCACGCACAGCGGCCAGAAGTGTTCCGCCACGTCCCTTTTGATTCTCGAAAGCGAAGTCTATCACGACGCGAAATTTCGCGCGGCGCTGTGCGACGCGGTGGAGAGCTTGCGCGTCGGCTCCGCATGGGACTTGTCGACGAAGATCGGTCCGCTCATTCGGCCGCCGCGCGGCGCCCTGGAAACCGGGCTCAAGGAGCTTGAGCCGGGCGAGGAATGGGCCGTCATGCCGCGCTTGAACGTCGGCGACAATCCGAACCTCGTCAGTCCCGGCGTGAAGTGGGGCGTCCAGCGCGGCAACTTCACGCACATGACCGAGCTGTTTGGCCCCGTGCTTGGCGTGATGGAGGCGCGCGATTTGGACGATGCGATCGAGCTGGTGAACGCGACCGGCTACGGCCTGACATCCGGCCTGGAAAGCCTCGACGACCGCGAGCAGGAGCGCTGGCGCGAGCGCGTGCGCGCGGGGAACTTGTACATCAACCGGCCGACGACGGGTGCGATCGTGCTGCGGCAACCGTTCGGCGGCATGGGCAAGAGCAGCGTCGGCCCGGGGATCAAGGCCGGCGGGCCGAATTATGTGGTGCCGCTGATGCGATTTGACGACGGCGAAGTGACGAACATAGACCGGGAGCGTGGGAGAGAGGGAGAAGGGGAGAAAATCGAATTGATTGAATCTCCCCCTCTCCCCCTCGCGCATTCTCCCACTCTCGCGCGAAACACGCGATGGCACTCGGATTTGGCCGATCTCCAGCGCGCGCTCGAAAACGGCGCCGCCGGCGGGCAGCCGAACGCCGACGTGGAGGTGGCGCGCGTGTTAAGGGCGATCGGCAGCTACGCGGATTGGGCGCGGAGCGAATTTCATCCGGCGCACGATCATTTTCGGCTTCTGGGTGAAGACAACTTCCGCCGATACTTGCCGGTGGAGCCGCTGCGCATTCGCATCCACCCCGATGATTCGCTGAGCGAAATTTTCTGCCGCGCAGCCGCGGCCCGGGCGGTGAACTGCCGAGCGATCGTCAGTTCTCCCTTGACGCCGAACTTGGCCCTCACCGCCGCCGTCGAGCTTCTCGACCAGATTACGGACTCGTGGGCGGGCGCCATCGAATTCATTGAAGAGGATGATGAGACGCTTGCCGCCGCGGTTCGCACCGGCCAGGTGGCTCGCATCCGTTACGCGGCCCCAGAGCGAGTCGCCGAATCGATTCGCGCCGCCGCCGCTGACGCCCTGCAATATGTCGCCGATACGCCGGTTTCCCACCACGGACGCATCGAGCTTTTGTGGTATGTTCGCGAGCAGAGCGTTGCGCAGGTGTATCATCGCTATGGGAACTTGGGGATCCGCGCGGACGAGGCCCGCGACGAGCCGTTGTAAATGTTCTAGCTTTTCAATTAATTCGCCTGCGTAGCGACTAAGCGTCGTGCACCCGGTTCAACAGCCGGCACTTCGCGGCGCGATTTTACCGATTGCCAACTTTTAGCGTATAGCAATTTACGCGGCGCTGCTCACCTACGAATGCGACGGCACCGATCGCGCCGTTGCAAGGCTTAAGGGTTTCCAGCCAACATCGCTTCGCATCGCCAACGCCGAAGGCCGGCAGCTCGATCCATGTGCCGCGAGTGTCGGCAACAGGAACGCAGAATGTTCCAAGCGAATCGGTCAGCCCCGTGCCGATTGCCTTGATGACGGCTTCCTTTGCGGTCCAGCAACGTAGAAATGCTTCGTGCCGCAATTCGAGCGGCACAGCCAAAATATCCTTCGCTTCCGCCGAATGCAGATAGCGCCGGGTGATCGACTCCAAATGGTGCACCGGGCGAAGCT
>DASXWB010000350.1:0-3367 GCA_036503915.1 Lacipirellulaceae bacterium
AATTTTATTTACGCCTCGGGGCTGGGCGAATTCCTCGGCGTGCTCAATGTGCCCCAAGCCTTTGCGATTTCCTTCGCGCTGATGGCTTTTACGACTTTTGTGTACGACACTCTGGACGTTTGCACGCGCCTCGGCCGGTATATCGTTCAGGAGCTCACCGGGCTGGCCGATTGGAAAGGCCGCTGGCTGGGAACAGCACTTACCGCGGGCATCCCGCTGCTATTTGTTTTGAAAAAGAACATGGTGAACGGCGTGGAAGTGCCCGTATGGCGAATGTTTTGGGACCTTTTCGGCGCGAGCAACCAGTTGCTTGCCGCGCTGACGCTTTTAGGCGTTACGGTTTGGTTGTGGCGCACCCGCCGCAGCCGGCTGGTCTGGCTGGTGACCGGCGTGCCGACCGCCGTGATGTACACGATGAGCACGTGGGCATTGATCCAGATGACGCTGCCCCACTTCTTCAATAGCGCGACGAGGCAGCTTTCCGTGCCAAAAGACCCAGTCCCGTGGGCGGGCGTGGTTCTGATTTCTCTGGCTGCCCTGATGCTCGTCGAAGCGGTCCGGGCGATTATGGGGACCCAAACACCGCCGCCGTCGCTGGAGCCGGCGCTCGCGTCGTGATAAATGCGTACTATGGAGCCCCAGCGTCACATCCCAATCGGGCCGATCACTTGAATCGCTTTGCGGCCTTTGAAGGAGCCCGGCTTGGCGTGAAACTTCGGCCGCCCCTCGACCGACACAACCAGTGGGCGCTCGACGTCCTTCTCCGTGGCAATGATGTCACCCACGCGCAGGCCGATGAGATCGGACGTCGAAATGTTCGTCTCGGCTAAGTCCACGACGACTTCAACAACAGCGCCGGCCAACTGGCTGCTAATCCGCCGGATGTTCTCCGGCGTCGCCGACTTCTTCCCATAGGTCACCCAGCTGTTGGACGAAAGCTGCGCGCTGATCCGCTCGATCGAATTGAAGGGAATGCACAGGTTCATCATGCCGCGGGCATCGCCGATCGTCAGCTCGAAGCTGATGAGCACGACGACTTCATTCGGCGGCACGATTTGAACCAGTTGCGGATTGCTCTCGACGTGATCGACCGAAAGATTGAGATCCAGCACGCTCTCCCAGGCCTGCTTTATTTCCTTGCAGAAAAGGTCGGTGATGCGCGACACCAGCCGCAGCTCGATCTCCGTGAGTGGCCGGCGCGCCGGCGGCGTCGAATCGCTGCCGCCGCCCAACAGCCGGTCGATGATTGGAAACAAGAGTGAGAGGTTGATATCCAGAATCAATTGGCCTTCAAGCGGCGCCGCATTGATCAGGTTGAAGCACGTCGGGTTCTCCAGGCTGAACACGAACTCGCTGTAAGTGAGCTGGTCGACGCTCGTGAGTTTCAGCTCCACGATAGTGCGCAACAGCGCCGAGAGGGCGGCACCGAAGTTGCGGCCGAACGCCTCGTGCATTGTCTGCAGCGAGCGCATCTGCTCCTTGCCAACCCGTTCGGGGCGCTTGAAATCGTACGGCGAGATTTTTTCGCGGTGTTTGAAGCGGCTCGTGACCGCATCGGCGACGATGTCCGAATCGCGCGCGTCCATCGCGCTGAGAAGACTTTCCACTTCGGCCTGGCTGAGAACGTCACCCGACATTGTGCACTCCGTTGCGGTGTTAGGTGTCAGGTGTCAGGTTTCAGGTGTCAGAAAATCAATCTGATACCACCCGACACCTGACACCTCATTCCCGGACTTGGCCCACTCCATGAACCACGTACTTGTAACTGGTCAGCTCCTCCAGCCCGCACGGCCCGCGGGCATGGAACTTATCGGTGCTGATGCCGATTTCGGCGCCCAGGCCGAACTCGCCGCCGTCGTTGAACCGCGTGCTGGCGTTGATCATCACGGCGGAGCTGTCAATGCGCTCGGCGAACTCGCGCGATGCCGCCTCGTCGGCGGTCACGATCGCGTCGGTGTGCTTGGAGCCATACCGGTTAATGTGCTCGATTGCCTCGTCGAGCGAGGCGACGACGCGCGAGGAAATCACCGGTCCGAGAAACTCGGCCGCGTAATCCGCGTCGCTAGCCGGTTTGGCCTCCGGCACGAGCTCACACGTGCGCTCGTCGCCGCGAATTTCCACGCCTTCATCGAGAAGCGCCCGCCCAATGGCCGGCAGAAATTCGCCCGCCACGTCGGCGTGAACGACAAGCGACTCGGCCGCGTTGCACACGCCCATCCGCTGGCATTTGCTATTAAGCAAAATCCGCCGGGCCATTTCTAAATCGGCCGCCGCGTCGACATACACGTGGCAATTACCCGTGAAATGCTTGATCACCGGCATCCGAGCTTCGGCCGCCACGCGTCGGATGAGGCCTTCGCCGCCGCGCGGAATCGCCAAGTCGATATACTGAGGCATGGCGAGAAACTTGCCGACCGCCGCCCGGTCGGTGGTGCTCACAAGCTGCACCGCATCAGCCGGCAGGCCAACGTCTTCAGCCGCTTCCGCCATTAGTTCGACAATCGCCTGACTGGAATGCATTGCTTCCTTGCCGCCGCGCAGAATAACGGCGTTGCCCGACTTCACGCAAATCGCTGCCGCATCGGCCGTCACATTCGGCCGCGACTCATAGATAAAAAACACGACGCCCAAAGGCACGCGAACCTTGTCGATCCGCAACCCATTCGGCCGCATCGTGGTTCGCAACACTTCGCCAATCGGATCAGCGAGCGCGGCAACCTGTTCCAAGCCAGCGGCAATTTCCTCAATCCGCTTGCGGCTTAGCCGAAGGCGATCGACTTGGGCATCGCTGAGTCCATACCCGGGCGCCGCCGCCAAATCGCGCGCGTTGGCCTCGTCGATCTGCTCGACATTCTCGCGCAACAGTTCAGCCGAACCGCTGAGCCAGCGATTCTTCACATCGGTCGAAGTTGTCGCGAGCAGCACGGACGCCTGCTTGGCGCGCAAGGCAACATCCGCGCAGTATTGATCCAAGTCGAACTTTGTGGCCGTGGCCATAGGGCGAAATCTGCCTGCCGCGAACTTCTCAGCACCCGAAAAAACCGACGTGTCCGACCCTTTAACTATCGGCAAAACCTGGACTTGGGTCAATGTTGGCTAGCCTGGTGCAGCTAGGCCGGGAAGCGCCGGACCAAAATGATCCGGCTAGCTAATCGGCGATTTCAGTCCGCCGGTCGCCTCGAACGACGTAAGTGCCTCGCGGACCGGCCGCACATCATGGACGCGGACGATTTGCACGCCCTGCATGGCAAGGCTGAGCGCAGCACCGATTGTCGCGGCAGTGCGATCCGCTTCCTTATTGCCAATCAGCTTGCCCAAGAAGCCCTTGCGCGAGTGGCCGACCAGAAGTGGGCAGCCCAGCGCGTGA
>DASXWB010000351.1:0-2344 GCA_036503915.1 Lacipirellulaceae bacterium
CGAAGGGCACGCAGCGCGGCCCGGACCGCTGGCGCAACTCGGCGCGCTCGGCGCGATCCCGGCGGGCCTTGGCGTGGTCGTCGGCGGCAAGATCCCGTATACGCCCGCAGCATTGCAGCTCAAACAAGACAATCAGAAGCATTGGCTCGAGCGCGATCCGGCGGTGAAGTGCTATCTGCCAGGGGTGCCGCGGGCGACGTATATGCCATTCCCGTTTCAGATCGTGCAGACGGAGCAACACATTCTGTTCGCTTACGAGTTCGCGAGCGCGACGCGGACCGTGTACATGAACAAACCGAACTTCGCAGCGCCGCTCGACAGTTGGATGGGCCACTCGCGCGGGCGTTTCGATGGCGACACGCTCGTCGTCGATGTCACCGCGATGGTGCCGGATACGTGGTTCGACAGCTCCGGCAACTTCCACAGCGAAGCCTTGCACGTCATCGAACGCTATACGCTCATGGACGCAAACACGATGCTGTATGAGGCGACTATCGAGGACCCCAAAATTTTCACCCGTCCCTGGAAGATCAGCCTGCCGCTCTATCGTCGGCGCGACGCCAACATGCAGCTCCTCGAGTTCAAGTGCGTCGAGTTTGCCGAAGAACTGATGTACGGCCATCTGCGCAAAGGCGCACAACCGACACTGGAAAAAGCCGAAAAGTAAGCGGCACTCGTTCACAGACACTCAGATGCAGGAGGCCTCATGATTCGCTCGAGCAGAATTGGTGCGGGAATTTTTGTTCTGCTTTGCGCAGCCGCAAACGTCGGCTATGCCGCGGAGACCGCCAGCCAACCGAATGCAGCACCGGCGGCTACGGCGCAGCCCTGGACCGACAAGTACTGGACGCATCCCGACGGCACGCGGTTTCACTACATCGAGATGGGACAAGGCCCGGCGGTGATCTTGATTCACGGCTATCTTGGGACGGCCGCGAGCAACTGGTTTCGCAACGACATCGGGCCGCGGCTTGCCAAAACCAATCGCGTCATCGGCATCGACATGCGCAACCACGGCTTGACGACGCCGAACCCGGCGCCGAAAGGCAGCATGGCCCGCGATGTGCTCGCGCTAATGGATGCGCTCGGCATCCAACGCGCCCATATCGGCGGCTACTCGATGGGCGGCTTCTTGACGAGTCAGTTGATGGCGCTCGCGCCGGAGCGATTCATCACCGCACACTTCGGCGGCTCGGGCGTGACCGAGACCGAAGAATTTCGCAGCATGATTCCGCCGGACACGACCGGCACTCCGGACCTAGAACGCCAAGCGATGGAACGCTTCACGGCCAATCGCGCCGCGACGCCTGCGGGCGAACGGGTGGGCAATGGCGCGGATCGCGCGCCCAATGCGGCACCTGCGCCGCTGCCCAGCTTGTCTGATTTGACCGGCACGCCTGCAGACATGCCAGCGCTTGATCTGACGAAAATTGAATTTCCCGTGCTGCACGTGATCGGCGAATACGACAATCCGAATCGCATGGGCCATCGTCTCTGGCGCGAGCTCAAGAACTACCAGCGCGTCGTGCTCCCCGGCCGCGGTCACATCTCAGCGATTGCGCCGAACTTCATTCATCCGGCGTATCCGGACGCGATGACGAGGTTCATCACGACCCACAATCCCAAATAGCGCTGCCCTCTCCACCGCAGGCGAGAGTGCCGCGTCTGCCAGCGGCCTCGCGAACGACCCATCTTTCTCAGCGCCGCAGCTCGCGCGAAAACTCCTTTGGGCGCCGGCTGATCGAGCCATGCATCGTCCCCTCGATCATGCCGAGAGTGTTCCACACCTGGAAGCCGAGCAGCGCGAGCAGCTCGGGCGGCGCTTGCGCAAGCACCTCCGGAGAGGTCGAGAGCGAGAAATTCTCTTGCTGCCGCGCGAATGCGCGGCAGTAGTAAGTGAACAGCGCATAACGCGATTCATCCTTCACGCTCGCGCCGGTTCCGTGCCATAGCCGCCCGTCGAAGATCAGCGCAGTGCCAGCAGGTCCCGTGGCGGGCACCGTCTCCAACTGCTCGTCGGGACGTGGAATGCGTCCCCAACGATGACTGCCCGGAATGACGCGGGTCGCGCCATTCTCTTCCGTGAAATCCACCAACATCCAAGCCACGTCGCACACGAGGGGATACGGCGTTTCGACCGGCACATAGTTCTGATCCGTGTGGATCACCATGGGCTTGCCGCCTTTGCGCGCGATGTTCGCCGTCATCGAGGACAACAGAACATCCGGGCCGAGCAAGTGCCGCACGAGCTCGAGCATGCGCTTGTGCATCGCGACGCGCTGGAAGATCTCGCCCTTGTTGATCAAGTTCCAGACGCGCTGATTCGGCGCGCCGGCCGTGGGCC
>DASXWB010000352.1:0-4720 GCA_036503915.1 Lacipirellulaceae bacterium
GTGATACCGGCGAGACCAAAGAACGTCACTGCGGCGCTCAACGTGCGCAGCGAGATCACTTCATAGAACCAATGTGCTCCAGGATGACCGAGATCCGCATCAGCCGCTTCGTGCCAGGCGGCATCGCCTGCGGCGGCGTCCGCGCCCACGTCCATGCCGCCAACATCGATGCCGCCCCCATCCAAACTGCCGGCGTCCATTCCCCCGGAGAGGTCGGCGCCATCGGCCGCAAGGTCACCGTCGCCGCCCAAACCCAAAAGCATCAGCACGAACTGGAAAATCAGCACCGTGCCGCCAATGAGCGCCGTCAGGTTAAATACGGTGTCCAACCACATGGCAGAACCTCCTGGACCACGATCGCCGATAGGAGCGCTCGCAGCCCGCAATTGTAGCTTAATCGCCCCGAGCGTGCGATCAGGCGTAGTGCGAACTTGAACGTTTCCGCCGGAAAAACCCGCACTGCCGCGACGCTCTGTCGAGCCTGTTGATTTAAGAGCAATTCGCTCGGCAACGTGCGATCTTGCCGGGAATCGAGAACGCCAGTTTGTGCCGGAAACAGCCTTATAAGACGAAAACTATTCCTCTTCCGGCTCGCCGACGTCGACTTGCGACCAGTCGACATGCATATTCTCTCGCACGACGTCGCGCAAGACCGTTCGCGCCTGCTGCAGATCGTCTTCGGCCACCAGTATCTTCACCCAGCCCGGCGCTTCGGCGCGGAAGCCGGCGGTGTACGTGCCGGTCATCGTCGCTTGAATGCCCGCTTGCTCCAATGCGGCGACAGCGACGCCCGCCTCCATTTCCGTCGGCGTCGATTCCAAAAGCACGAGACGCTCGGAATGTTTCGCCATGAAGTTTTCCTGCTTTATTCGTCTTCCGGCTCGCCGACGTCGATTTGCGACCAGTCGATGTGGTCGTTTTCGAGTTGCACCTGCTCGAAAACTTGCTTTGCGCGCTCCAAGTCGTCTTCCGCCACCATGACGTTCACCCAATTCCACGCGCCTGCGCGCAGGCCCGATGTGTACTCGTCGGTTTCAGCACGGATGCCGTTTTCTTCCAGCGCGGCCACAACGATCGCCGCTTCGGTTTCGCTCGGCACGGACGTTAAAACAGCGGTGCGTTCGTTCGGTTCTTCTTTCATGACGCCATTGTAGCAGGCAGCGTGTAGCAGGCACACTCCGTGTGCCGTAGCTTTCAGAAGAAATCGCGCCTTCACCGCCGCCGTTGCGGCACGCGGAGTGTGCCTACTACTTTACGCGAACAGCGGTTCAATCACGCGGCCGCCGCCGGCGATTTTCATCGGCCGGCCGTTCTTGGCGGTGTACGTCGTTTGCAGCGAGATGCCCAGTGCTTGGCAAACCGTGGCCATGAGGTCTTCGGACGAGTACGGCTCGCTTTCGACGCTCGTGCCGTCGGCGTTCGTCTGGCCGATGGCCCGGCCGCCTTGGATTGCCGCACCGCCAATGGCCACGCTCCACGCGCGGGCAAAGTGGTCGCGGCCCGCGTCGCCGTTAATCCGCGGCGTGCGGCCAAACTCGCCCATGCACAGCACGACCGTGCTTTCCAAGAGGCCGCGCTGCTGCAGGTCCTCAACCAGCGCCGCGAACGCCTTGTCCAGCTCCGGCAGCTTCGTCTCCAGCGACGTGAAGCAGCCTTGATGCAGATCCCAGCCGCCCGAGTTCACCTCGACAAACGGCACGCCCACTTCCACCAGCCGGCGGGCCATCAGGCAGCCGCGCCCAAAGCCGTTGTCGCCGTAGCGCTCCAGCATTTCCGTCGGCTCGCTGCGCACCTTGAACGCCGACATCTGTTCGCTGGTCAAGAGATCATACGTTTTGCCGAGCACCTTCGCGTGCTCCTCGGCCGCGGCACCGCGCCGTTCCTCGATGAAGCGCGTTTCCAGCGCCGCCAGCAGCTTCATGCGATCGGCCATCCGCTGCCATGGCACGCGCATGTCGGCGTCGCGAATCTGGCCGTTGGCATCCACCTGAAACGGCGCGTAGGCCATGCCCAAAAAGCCCGGCCCTTCGCTGGGCCCGCCGATCGACACGAACGGCGGAATTTCCAGCTCGGGCACCTTATTCTCCATCTCGTGGGCGATCACCGAGCCGTAGCCCGGATGCTCGACGCTCGGATTGGGCACGAAGCCGGTGTGCATGTAATAGCGGCCTCGGTCATGATCGGCCTCGCGCGTGCTCATCGAGCGCACGATCGACAGGTGCTTCATCTGCTGAGCCACGAGCGGCAGTTTCTCGCAGATTTGCACGTCGCCCGTCGTGGAGATCGGCTTCAGCGGCCCGCCGGTCGGAGCGCCCGGCTTCATGTCCCACATATCAATCGACGGTGGCCCACCGCCCAGCCACAGCAGAATCGCCGACTTATGATTGCGCGCGAGCGACTCGGCATTGGCGCGCAGCGTGCGCGTGAGCGCGAACGCCGGCATGGCGAACGCCGAGGCCCCGGCCAGGTGACGCATGAAATGGCGGCGAGACATGCCGTGGGGAACATCGCAGCAGTTCATGGCGAACTCCAGAATTTGGCTGTCGGCTATCAGCTTTCGGCTGTCGGCCAAACCAGCCATCGAGCGTCTGGCCGATAGCTGACAGCCGACAGCCGATAGCTCAATGAATCAGTATAAACTCATTCGTGTTCAGCAGCGCCCACCAAATATCCTGCAGCGCTTCGCCCACGTTGCCGCCGCGGGCCACGAGCAGCTCGTTCGAGATGCCGAGCTCCTGCCGCGTCGGCAGCCGCGACAGCGCCGCGAGGTATAAGTAGCGAATCCGCTGGGCGTTATCCATTTTCGGGTCGGCGGCCACGCGATACAACATGCTGCCGCGGTCGTTCCCTGTGGCCCGCCGCACGAGGTCGCCGTTCATGAGCGTCAGTGCCTGCGGGATCGACCCGTTGAACGATGTGGCCTCGTCGTTTTCATCGGTGCCGAAGGCCGTGGTGAATTGCCGCAGCCACTGCTCCTTCTGCGACTCGCGCTCGCGCTCCGAGAGCGTGCTGTCGGCCGCCGTGGCCACCAGCAGCGAATCATAAAGCTGCTCGGCCTGCATCTGCCGCAGGTAGAACCGGCTGAACATCGGCCGGGCCCCCAGTGCCGGGTCATCGTCGTCGTTGCGGCCCGTCATTTCGCTGCTGAGGCTGTACGGCTCGGAAAGCACAGTCCACCGCATCAGCTGCTTGAGGTCGAAGCCCGAATCGCGCAGCGCCGTGCCGAGCTGATCCAAAAGCTCCGGGTGCGACGGCGGGTTGTGCGGGCCAATGTCGTCGACCGGCTTGGTGAATCCGTAGCCCAGGAAATGGGCCCACATGCGGTTAACGATCGCCCGGTCGAACTCGCGCGATTCGAGGATCAGCTTGGCCAGCTCCTCGCGGCGGTTGACGTCCGCCACGCGGCCGGCATCGCCGAAATCTTCGCCCCGCCCCGCGTACATCGCCGCCAGCGACCGCCCGTCGATGAACACGGGGTACGCCACCTTCAGCTTGCCGTTGCGCAGCTCGTAATAGATCTCGGCCTTTTCGATGTCGCCGCCCTCGCCGCGGAAATCGCGGTTCACCACGCGGCCGAAGTAGTAGTTGTCGTCCTCGTCGCCGTACGGCACGCGTTCCACGGCCGTCTGCCGGAAGAATGCGTTCAGCTCCCAGAACTGGTTCTGCTTGTGCTCGTTGAACGGGTGGTTGTGGCACTGGGTGCACTGCACGGCCATGCCCAAAAAAATTTGCGACGTTTTGGCCGTGGCCTGCACGCCGCCCTCTTCCATCTTGCCGGCCAGGAAGTTGGCCGCCCCGTTGAAGTCCGCCTCGCCCGGCCGCACGCTGCCCGTCGCGGTGATCAGCTCGCGGGCCATCTGATCGTATGGCTTGTTGTAGGCGAACGCCTCGCGCAAATACTCCTGCATACCCGCGCGATCGATGAGTGAGCGTCGCTCCGTGCCGCCCGTGCGCCCAATGAGCAGATTCGTCCAGATCGTCGTCCAGTTGCGCGCAAACTCCTCAGCATATTCGTCGCCCAGCAGCCGGTTCACGAGCCGAGCGCGCTTATCACGTTTGCGGTCGGCACCATAGGATGCCAATTCGTCAACGGTTGGAATACGGCCCAATAGGTCGAGATACACGCGCCGGCACCATTCGCCGTCGGTGGCCGCTTTCGACGGCGCGAGCGAGTTGGCCTTCCAGCCTTCTTCAATCGCCGCGTTGATCAGTCCCACTTCGGCGACGCCGAAGTCGGCCGCCTTGCGCGACGGCTGTCGCGCGGATGAGCTGGTGCGCGGCGATGCATCTTTCGCCCAGCCGTGCGCGCAGCTCATCATGACAATGGCCAACACAACCATTGCGCGCGCAAGCCGCCCGCGCGCAACGAGCCCGAGTGCATGCTGATTTTGTGTCGCGGCGGACGGTTTGCCGTATTCCCCCCTAAGCATCGCACTCTCCCGAGTTGCCCCTTATAGCGTCCGCGGCGTGGCACTCACCGCTATCCCTTAGCTGGACACACCTGACACCTGACACCCGAAACCTGACACCCGATCTGTATGCTACCGCCGCGTGTGCCCGGGCCCAAAAAAGATTTTCGAAATTCTTTGGTGAGGCGTGGCCGCGTCAGGCTCGGCCGCCGCCCGCGCATCGAAAAGGATGTATCGAAACAATACACATGTATTATTTTCCAACAGTCCAAAAAGATGGGCGAACCCGGGCGTCCCTCTTGAGGGAAGGC
>DASXWB010000353.1:0-3607 GCA_036503915.1 Lacipirellulaceae bacterium
TGGTTTCACCGTGGTCTCGATCGATTCAGATCACGGCAGGATAAGGAATGGTCGCTTACGGATTGCATTTCATTCGTCGTGATGGAGGAACACGGGTTGATCGAGGCCTTAACTGGTGACCATCATTTTGAGCAGGCGGGCTTCACGGTTTTGTTATGAGTTTTTCTTCGTCGACCGAAATACATCGGTAAACACGAGCACATAGAAAAACAATGGTACTGTTATGTCAGCCAACAGCGGAATCCAAGAAAAATAGCGAGCCTGCGTCCACGAGCGATAAGCTGCTGAGAAAGACCGTCGGAACCCACCACAGCCAACTCATCGCTTACCCCGCCCCCGGCTCGCCGATCTTGCGCAGGTATTCGGCCAATCGGGCCTGCAGGTCGAGCAGCTCTTGCCAGTGCGGCAGATCCATCTTGGCGTGCGTCGCGCCCTCGGGCAGCGTGATGCCCTGTACTAACGTGCGGCTTTGCAGATGGAGATATTCAAAGATCTCCGAGAGCTGGGCCGCCTGGCCGGGCGTCAGTCCCACGGGCAGCTCCGGCGGCGCGGGGATGTGCAGCGTGCTGTGCAGATTCTCCGACGCGCCCCAGCGGACCTCGAAGTCGGCCGAGTCCGGATCCAGCTCGTGCGATATCTTCTCGGCGCCCATCTCGCCGGTCATTTCCAGGCCGTTGTCGCGCAGCTCATCCAGCCGGCCCACAATCTGGTTCTTCGTGCCATAGAGCAGCACGCTGCGGCCAACCGAAATTACGTCCCCAAAGCGGAGGATGCGCAGCTGCACGTCCTCGCCGTTGACGCGCGTTCCGTTGGTGCTCTCGAGGTCCGTCAGCACCAGCTTGCCTTGATCCTCCTGGATCTTGATGTGGAAGCGGCTGATGCGCTCGTCGTTGAGCTGCACCGTGTTGCCCTCTTCGCGGCCGATGGTGACGGGCGTCGACAAGTTTTCGTATACTCGCCCGCGATCAGCCCCGTCCAGAACTCGCAACGTCACGTCGGCCATCGATAGTGCCATTAAAGAACCGTGCGCTGAGGCGCACCACGCGCGCTTACGCCGTCGGAAAAGGGCTTGGAGATCAGTCTCAAGAGACACGCCCATCGGCGCATCAGTGCGAACGTGCCTGCGATCATGCCGCTATTGATATTCTGCGCTATGGAAGGCCATCGGGCAACCAGCATCGGCGGGGACAGGGTGCGGGATGCGGGCAGGGTGCTAATTCAAGGTGACTTTTCCTGCCGCCGGCATCCGGCATCCTGCATCCTCAATGTTTGAAATGCCGCCGGCCGGTGAAGATCATCGGTAGCCCATGCCGGTTGCACGCGGCAATCACTTCGTCGTCGCGGCGCGAACCACCCGGTTGGATGATCGCCGCGACGCCCGCCTTTGCCGCGTGTTCAATCGAGTCCGCAAAGGGGAAAAAAGCATCGGAGGCCAGCGCCGATCCATGCGCCCGCTCGGCAGCCTTGCGGATGGCAATCTCCACGGAATCGACACGGCTCATCTGACCGGCGCCGACGCCGACAATCGCCTGATCCTTCGCCAGAACGATGGCGTTGGATTTCACATGACGGCACACGACCCAAGCAAATCGCAAATCGGCCCGCTGTGTGTCGCTGGGTTTCGGATCCGTGACAACTTTCCACTCGGTTTCATCGTCTGGCAAATCATCGGCCGTCTGGCACAGCATGCCGCCGCTGATTTGCCGAAATTCGCGTTCGCCGCGACCCGGCTCAATCTGGCCCACCTTGAGCAGTCGCACGTTTGCCTTCCACTTCGGCTTTGTTGTGAGAATTTCGAATGCCTCGGGCGTGAAGTCGGGCGCGATGATCGCTTCGACAAACCGCTCCGCTTCGGCGAGAAACTCGGCCGCCGCCGCGTCAACCGGCACATTGAAGCCAAGCACCGAGCCAAACGCGCTGACCGGGTCGCCTTCCCAAGCCAGTCGCATCGCCTCGCCGAGCGTCGCGGCCGTCGCCGCCCCGCATGGGTTATTGTGCTTGAGCACGGTGACGCCAGGCGCGGGCAACGAACGGGCCACCGCGAGCGCACTGTCCATGTCCAGCAAGTTGTTGTACGACAATTCCTTGCCGTGCACTTTTTCTGCGCCTAATAGTGTGCCGTTTGGAGCGGTGGCAAGATCCCTGTAGATCACGGCGCGCTGATGCGGGTTCTCGCCGTATCGCAGCGCGGCACTGCGCCCGAGCAACACCTCTAGCTTCCGCGGGAAGGTATCGTCGTCTGATTCAATTGGGATGCCGTGCTGGCGAACCTCTGACAACAACTCCTCGGTGCGGACTTGTCCAAAATAGTTCAAAATGCCGGCGTCATAAAAACAGGTGGTGGCGAAGGCGGCCACCGCGTATTCCCGTCGCTTTTCCAATGTCGTGCTACCGGTTTCCCGTATAGACGACAGCACTTCGTCATATTGCGAGCTAACGGTCACGACGGTAACAAACTCGTGATTCTTCGCCGCCGCCCGGATCAGCGTCGGCCCGCCGATGTCGATCTGCTCGATGGCTTCCTCAATCGTCACGCCTTCGCGCTCGACGGTCTCCTTAAACGGGTACTGATTCACAGCCACCAGCTCGAACGGCACGATGCCTTGCTCGGCGATGGCCAGCATGTCGGCCGGGTTATCGCGGCGGCACAAGATGCCGCCGTGAATCTTCGGATGGAGCGTCTTGATCCGGCCGTCCATCATCTCCGGGAAGCCGGTGTAGGCGGCAACTTCGCGCACCGCGATGCCGGCCGATTCAAGGTGCCGCCGCGTGCCGCCGCTTGCGTAAATTTCCACGCCTGCCGCAACGAGCCCTTGCGCGAATTCGGTCAGCCCCGTTTTATCACTGACACTGAAAAGAGCGCGTTCAATCTTTGGCGATTCCATGAGCAATAGATAAGACACGCACTCTCGCGAACTGGTTATGGATTAATGGTGCAAAAACCTGCCCGATTCCTGAACCACGTGAATCCGTGATTCACATGCAGCGGACGGCCGAAAGCCCGGTTGGCTTTCTTTGCGACTCGCAGATCCGTAACCAGACTCTTGCCGCTCAAAAAAATCCTTTAGCGCGCGAACCACATCCGCCGCCGGCCCGTACGGCTAAGTACAGGAATAGTCTCCATGCGACGGGCGGTGTCGCACCTCCAAACCGCCCGCCGCATTGCTCCTCGTGGCCGCGAGGCAATTCCCCCCATGCCCGCGGCCACGATAGCACCTCTCGCCGTCCCTTACAATGCGCGGCCCGGGCCACCGTCCCCCCTCAAGCTCGTGGCCGGCTAGTAAGGGCGGCGAGCTTTTTTTGCGCCCATCCTTTTTCCCTCGCTGTGCTTTGCCGAGCGACCTTGTGGGAGGGATCTCCGATCCCGATGTTTCGTCGAGCGACTCATGAAGCAAATTCGGCGTCAGAGACGCCTCCCACATTTCTTCGGTAACTTTCTCGTTCTGCTAGCGCAAACCTGTCGCACCGCGCGTGCGTAATCATCATGCAAGAGTGAGGGGGGGCAGAATGCAGGATGCGCTCCTGCAGGGGAGCAACCAGGATGAACACCTTTGACCCCTGCAGGAGCGCATCCTGCATCCTCACTCACTCCAGCGCCGGTGTCACG
>DASXWB010000354.1:0-2835 GCA_036503915.1 Lacipirellulaceae bacterium
AATGAACGACAGCATCAGCCCTAACAGCAAGAAGGGAATCGCTGCGTTCGCGAAGGCCGAGGGGTGTTCGGCCGCGAGGTAGCCTGCGGCCATCACCAGCGCCATGCCCAGGATCATAAGCCAGAAGATCCGCGCCTTGGACTCTCGAATCTCGTCGCGGAGCGTGAGGTATTGCTGCTGCATGAAATCGTCGGTGCTCATGAGATTCCTCCTGGGATTGTCGCAAAACGCGACTTGAATAGAACATCGGAAAAGAACACAACGTGAGGGTGCAATTGCCGCAATCGCCCCGCAGCGGTCGCTCGCATAAGATAATAGTTGGGCCGCGTGTCGCACAATCGGGTCGCGTCGACTTAATGAGTGTGGATGACGAATTAATGCCCGCCAAGAACCCTACCTTGCACGGCAATGCACCGGACAAAGCGGCCGTAGCGCTATTGCTCATCGATGTGATCAACGACTTGGAATTCCCGCAAGGCGATCGGCTGCTGCGGCATGCGCTGCCGATGGCCAAGGCGATCGCCAAGCTCAAGCGTCGAGCCAAGGAGGCCGGCGTCCCAGTCGTTTATGCGAACGATAACTTCGGGCGATGGCAATCGAACTTCAACAATCAGGTGGAACACTGCCTTAAGGATGGCGTCTGCGGCCAGCCGGTCGTGGAGCTGCTCAAGCCCGAGGAGGACGATTATTTCGTGCTCAAGCCGAAGCACTCGGGGTTTTACTCAACAGCGCTCGACGTGCTGCTGGAGTATCTGCAGGTAGAGTCGGTTATACTCACCGGCGTTGCCGCGAATATTTGCGTGCTGTTCACGGCCAACGACGCCTACATGCGCGATTTTCACCTGTACGTGCCGCGAGACTGCGTGGCATCGAACACCGAGGAGGAGAACCGGCTGGCGCTGGAGCAAATGGAGAAGGTGCTGAAGGCCGACGTGCTGCCATCGGATGAGTTGGATCTTGTTGAGCTAAACCGCAAGGGAGGATGAACGCGGCGGGCGTTCGAAATGCCAATACAAAAAGGGACGGCGTCCCCACGCGTTTGCATGAGGACGCCGTCGGCAACCCTCCCAAAATCCCCTTGTTCGACAAGGGGGAACAATTTTAATCACAACACGTTGGCCTCACATGCTTAACTAACGTGTCGTGTTCTGTTGCGGCGTGCCTTGCGGTACCACTGGTTGCTGCGGGACGTTTTTCGGCACGAACACGTTCGACGGCCTGCCTTCAGGCACCACCGGCCGCTGTGCAACACTCACGTTGTCATCCTCCTGCGGGAAGAACGCGGTCTGCGGGAAATTGAATTGAGGGCCTGTCAGCTGAGTCCATGTCTGCCACTGCTGTGGGGTCATGATCTGCTGCATCTGCTGCTGAAACTGCAGCTGCATCGCAGCAAATTGCTCGTTAGCTGCTTGCGGGTCACTCGCCGCATTACGTCCCGTGCGACGCAAGCGCTGCATCTGCTGACGCCATTGCGAACTCAGCCGTCGCAATTCGCGCTGCTGGTCCGGTGTAAGCTGTAGCTGCTGGTTCACGGTCGCATCGTTCAATGCGGCGAAAGGCCGGAACTGCCAGTCGAGCTGGTTGAACCGCTGTCGCAGGCGCGGATCGGTGAATGTAGTATCCACGACTCGGCCGAATTGTCGATTAAACTGGGCCCGCAGCCGCTGTAGCTGCTGCGCGCGCTGCTGCGGTGTCAAATTCGGGTTCGCGGCTAATTGATTCGCGGCCTGATCAAACCGCATCAAGGCATTTTGACGCGCCTGGTTCAGCTGATTGAACTGCTGGTCATTCATATTCAGCTCGCGCCGCGCACCCGGGTCGGTAAAAAATGGGCGTCGCAGCGGGTCATCGAAGTCAAAATTGTTTCCAGTTGCCGGTGGCGATATAAACTGTTGCCGGCCTGGAACGTTGCTCGGATTCTGAACCTGGGCGCCGGTTTGTCCAGCGGCGCCGGCGTTTGCCGAAGCGCCGGCCTGGCCGGCCGTGCCTGTCGCACCCGCCGAGCCCGCTACGCCCGCGCTTCCCGCCGCACCCGCGGTGCCCGCGCCTCCAGACTGAGCATTCTGCGACCACGCCGTTGCGCCGATGCACGCGGCAAGCGCCCCGGCTGCGGCTAGTGTAAATAGACGTGACATGGGAATATCTCCTTACGCGAAATTTTGTCGAGAACAGTCGCGAAGCACTCAGCGGCGACCTGGCGAGCATTGGGTCGCACTTTACATGCCGATTGCAGAGATTCGAACGGTGATGTGAAGCGCAATCGCGCTGACAAGTTGTCGCGTGGTCCGTTCAGCTCACATCGAAAACGAGATGTCGGCGTGACCCGTTACTTCGGCGTAATAAGTTGCTCGAACTCGCGCTCGCTGATCACGCGCACATTCAGCTTTTGAGCCTTGTCGAGTTTGCTGCCGGCTTTTTCTCCGGCGACCAGATAATCGGTGGACTTCGAGACGCTACTGGTAACCCTGCCACCGTGCTGCTCGATGAGGGATTCGATCTCCTCGCGGGTGTAGTTTTCCAGCGTGCCGGTAACGACGAGGGTTTTCCCGGAAAGAGGGCCGGCTGTGGCTGCAGTGGCAGCGGTCTTTTTCGGCGCCGTCATGTCGACGCCGGCTTTGCTCAGGCGCTCCACCGCCCGCTCGCCGTGCTTGCTATGCAAGAAGCTGTAAACACTCTTGGCGATCACCGGGCCGACGTCCTCGACATCGGCCAGCTCTTCTTCCGACGCGGCTTGTAAGGCGTCCATCGAGCCAAAGTGCTCGGCAATCGTAGTGGCCACGCGCGCGCCGACGTGACGAATGCAAAGCGCGTTCAGCAGACGGGACAGGCCGCGCG
>DASXWB010000355.1:0-3091 GCA_036503915.1 Lacipirellulaceae bacterium
TCGCCGAGCTGACCTCCGCCATTCGCCAGATCGACGATCGGCATATGATCACCGTCGGCGTGATTCCCTGGGCCTACGTTTTCAAGGGCGCCAAACCGCTGTTTTGCTCGCCGGAAGTCGGCGGCCCGCTCGATTTCGTGAGCGTGCATTTCTATCCCAAGCAGAACGACGTCGCGGGCGCTCTCGCGGCCTTGCGCGTGTACGAAGTCGGCAAGCCGCTTGTTGTGGAGGAGATTTTCCCACTGCAATGCTCGGTCGAAGAAGCGGCAAAGTTCATCGATGGCTCGCGTGACCACGTTGACGGTTGGATCAGCTTTTATTGGGGCGAAACGATCGAGGAACACCGCGGCGGCAAAAAAATGCAAAACGCCCTCATGGCCCAGTGGCTCGAGTACTTTCAGTCGCAGCGAAGCATGATGATTAGCCCCCACGGGGCGCGCTGCGATCGGCCAGGGCGCAGCCCCGCCGTGGCGAGGCGCAGCCCTGGGTAACGAAGCCACGCAATTACGTAATCTAGTCCGGAAAGGGGCGCGCTTCGTCGCGTAACGAAAAGCGCGCCCTTTCAGGGCTAACCGACCTTGTTTTGTTTCCGTTCTCCCAGGACTTCGTCCTGGGCTATCGCAGCGCGGCCTTTCAGGCCGCAACCGGGTTTCATCTCAATGCGAAAAGGATTGAACAATGGCTCAGTCCCTGTCGAACATCCTGTTGCACATCGTCTTCAGCACGAAGCATCGCCGCCCGCTTATCGACCCGAATATCGAGATCGAACTTTTCAAATATCTGGCCACGGCGTGCGATACACTCGGCTGCCCGTCCCATGGCATCGGCGGAATGGAGGACCATATCCACATCGCATGTTCCTTATCGCGCACGATCTCGGTGAGCAAGCTTGCCCAGGAATTAAAGCAAGACACGTCCAAATGGATCAAGACGAAGGGGCCGAAGTACGCTGATTTCGCCTGGCAGAACGGCTATGGGGCGTTCTCGATCGGACAGTCGCAGCTGGACGATCTGAAGCGTTATATCGCCAATCAACGAGAGCATCACAAGCGTCAAACATTTCAAGATGAATTCCGAGAATTATTGAGGCGCTATGAAATCAAATTCGATGAGCGTTACGTGTGGGATTAATGATCGATAAATTGGGCAGTTGAGGCGCACTACCGGGCACTTGATCAGCGACACACAACGGTGCCCTGAAGGGGCGCGCTATGACAGCCCAGGGCGCAGCCCTGGGTAACAGTTGTCCTAATTCAAAAATCTAGCCCTGAAAGGGCGCGCTTCGTTGCCGAACGATCGCAGCGCGGCCTTTCAGGCCGCTACGTGTTTGCCGTCGAATCTATCGTGCACCGCCTGCCACCTCGCACGTTCCGCCCACGACGCCGAGCGTTACCTGCGCCATCGCCTCGTAGTCGAGCGTGTCGGGCGTGTCGCTGGGCAGATGGTAGTGCGGGTTGCGATAGAAGCTTGTGTCGGTGAGCATCAGGGCCGGGTAGCCTTGGTCCCAGAACGAGCTGTTGTCGGAAAATCGGATCTCGGTGATGGCTTCCGGCAAGGCAATTGAAAACAGCGGGAAGCGCACGGCCCGTTTGAAGCCGCGGCGAAACTGCCGCAGCAAACGAATTGAACGCAGGTTTCCGACGGCCGCCAGAAAATCGCCTTGCTTCGGCAATACCCCGTGAAAAATCCGCGGGATCGCCGGCGGCACCTGCTGGCTACCCGGCCCTGTCTTGTAGTAGCCGACCATCTCCAGACATAGCATCCCACGCACGCGCTCGCCGCGCGTGCGGCACTGGCGGGCATAAACCTGGCTGCCCATGTCGCCGGTATGAAAGTGCGGCGGCTCCTCGCAGGCGAAACCGACAAAGCGTACCGTACGCGCCGGCTTGAGCGCGCGCATCCGCCGCGCCACTTCGATCATCACGGCAACAGCCGACGCGTTGTCGTCCGCGCCCGGCGTTGTCTCGATCGTATCGTAGTGCGCCCCGACGATTACAATCTCATGCTTCTTCGTGCCGCCAGAAAGTTCCGCCACGATGTTTGCCACTTCGTCCCCGCCAGCCAGATACTTTTGGCGCTCGACCTTATAGCCGGCATCCACAAGCTCGCGCTCGACAAGCTCAGCGGCCGCCACAAACGATGACGGCCGTGACAAGTGCCGCGGGCCGATAATCCCGGCCAATCGGTCAACATGCCGTGCGAGGTTGGCTGTCAGTGTAGGGTCGACAGTGGCGCGCATTTTGGATTTTTGCCTCAGCGAAAATTTTTTCTTTTTCTCGTGGGGCGAAATTCGGTCCATTTCGCCCCGTCACGCCCGCGCAAGTCGTTTGCTGGTTGCAAGTTCGCGTGTGCGGGTGAGGCGAAACTGTCTGAGTTTCGCCCCAGGGGTGGGGCAAAACTCTCTTGAGGTGAGGCGTTAAAGGAGCAAAGAGCACGGAGCAAGGAGCGGAGTACCGCCAAGCACAAGTTTCGCTTGGGAAACGGGTCAGATGTCCAAAACTCGTCCCACCGTGTTTTGAGCGCGTTTGTTTAACGGGCGGTAAGGAAGTCAAGCACATTTTGCTGTGCGAGTTTCGGGAAAACTCGCCTACGTGGGTCAGATGTCCAAAATTCCCCCCACATACTTTTGGACATCTGATGCGATTTGGACACACAACTGCCAAGGCGAGTGATAGGAGCGCAAAATTCCCCCACTGGGTTTTGCGCTCCTATAGCAATTCCGACAAAGGCTGCCAATGCACCCAGTCGGCGCGCAGCAGTTGCGCAGGCCGCTGGGATGAAGCGGCTACACTGTTTGGCTAGTAGCTGAGAGCTAGTAGCTTACAGCTTCGGGACGCGACGTGTACATTAGCATACTAGGTGGCCGAAAACAAGAGATAGAGTGGACGTATGGGATGTGTTCACCACTCGGGGAAGGTCGACCCAATGGATCAACGGATCAGATAACCGGCCGCGCAGTTCGACCTGAGGGATGCCATTCGCTTCGGTGTTTCGCACGGGCGCGCTGCGTCTTCGTCGCTGTCAACTCAGGACACCCCCTCCTGATGTACTTGGGGGCGCTCAGGAGGAATGTCATCCTTTCGACTACCCA
>DASXWB010000356.1:0-6057 GCA_036503915.1 Lacipirellulaceae bacterium
GTATGCCGGCCGCGGAAATGGTTGATGACCGGCTTGAAGGCGACGGCGAGCGGGCCGCCGGACGCCTCGATAAGGTCCTGCTCCCAATCTCCGCCGCCAAAGGCCACGGCCCGCAACGCGACGCCATGCTGCTCGAAGCGCAGGGCCAAGTGCCGGCCTGTGCTGCCGATGCGTTTGGGCGGCTCGGCCAGCCGGACCTCGGTCGTGCACAGCATGGGGCGCTCGTTGCCGTGGCCAAAGGGGGCCATGCTCTCGATCTGCCGCACCGTTTGGTGGGTTAGCGCGGACAGCGGCGTTTCCGCGTCGACGAACAGCTCGGCGTCGCAATCGTGCGGCGAAATGCAACTGGCTGCGTAGGCGCAGAAGTCGTTCCGGAAGGCGTCGATCGATTGCTCGGCGATGGTCAGGCCGGCGGCCGCTTCATGGCCACCATGACCCAAGAGGTGCTTGCCGCAGGCGGCCAGGGCTTCGTGAAGATTGAACCCATTGGCGCTGCGGCCGGAACCCGTCGCCGGTTTGGCCCCAAGTTCGTCGAGTGAAATCAGGATGACCGGGCGATGGTATTCTTCCGCCAGCCGGCCGGCCACGATGCCGATCACGCCGGGGTGCCAGCCGCGGCCGCTGAGCACCAGGGCCGTGACGCCGTGTCCGGCGCACAATTCGCGGGCCTCGCGGTTGGCCGCGCGGTGCACGCTGCGCTCCAGCGTCTGCCGCTGCTCGTTGAGGCCGTCGATGAATTCGGCCAGTTTGCGTGCCCGCTCTGGCGAATCGGTGATCAATAGCTCCAGGGCCAGCGGGGCCTGGCCGAGACGGCCGGCCGCGTTGAGCCGCGGCGCGATGGTGTAGCCGACGTCCTCGCACGAGATTTGCGGCTGCTTGTCCAGCCCAGTAACTTGCTCGAGCGCCAAAAGACCAGGCGTTGGGAAATGCCGCAAGCAGTTGAGGCCGTGCCGCACAAGGATGCGGTTCTCGTCCACCAGCGGCACGACGTCGGCCACCGTGCCGATCGCGGCAAGGCCCACCGCGCGCATTAGGAAGGTGCGCATCGCCGCACCGACGCGCTTGGCCTGGCTGGCTTGCTGGCAGAGGGCCCAGGCGAGCTTCAACGCAACTCCCGCCCCGCATAACCCCGGGAATGGATAGTTCGAATCAGGCAGACCGGGATGAACGATTGTCGCCACGCATGGTAGTCGTTCGGCCGATCGGTGATGATCCGTGACGATGAGCGTCAGACCCAGCTGGCATGCCGTTTCGGCTTCCGCGACGCTCGCGATGCCGCAGTCGACGGTGATGACGATGTCGGCGCCGGCCGCCGCCAAGGTTCGCAGTGCCTCATGGTTGAGGCCGTAGCCTTCGTCGATGCGGTTGGGGATGTAGTAATCGGCCCGCGCGCCTAAGAGCCGCAGGCAGAGCAGCAGGATTGCGGTTGCCGAGATGCCGTCGGCATCATAATCGCCGTAGACCGTGATGCGGCGGCCGTCGCGGATGGCGGCGTGGATCAGCTCGGCCGCGCGCATGGCACCCGGCAGCTGTTCGGGGTCGCGCAAGCCGCTGAGGCGCACATCGAGAAACTGCCGCACGCCGTCGGGATCGCACACCCCGCGGCCCAAGAGCAGCTGCGCCACGACGGGCGGAATGCCGGCGGCGCGGCCCAGCGCGGCCACGCGCGCCGGGTCATGCGTCGCGATGCGCCAACGTTTTGGCATAACACGTCCGTGCGTTGATAGGCCGTAGGGTGGGTCGAGCTCCGCGAGACCCATCTTGATTGGCAAAATGGTGGGTCTCGTACGACTCGACCCACCCTACACTACTTCTTCTTTTCCGTATGCACCGTGTGCTTGCGCAGGCGCGGGCTGTACTTGCTCAGCTTCAGCTTCTCGCCACCCATTTTGCGCCGGAGCGTGTAGTTGTAATCGCCGGTCTCCTCGCACACGAGGAACACGGTCTCAACTTTCTTCTTGCGTTTACCGCCGCCTTTAGCCATGGGAGTTTGTTACGTGTCAGATGTCAGAGAAATGGATGTAAATCGCCGCACGGAATTCGATGCAACGCCGAAGGCGTTAAACTCCAAAGCCCAGGGTCGCGCCAGCGCACCCTGGGTCACAGGTAAGCCCATCGAACCAAACCCCAACGGGGTTTAACACCGCGTGGTCGTCATGCCGAACTGTGTATAACGCCTTCGGCGTAAATGACTCGTACAAAACCAGCAACCCAGGGTGCGCCCTTCGCAAAGCTCAGGGCGACCCTGGGCTTTGGAGTTTGACCCCTTCGGGGGTGTTTTGCGAGCTCCGTCGCGGATTCCGCGATTGTAAGGCAAATTCGCGGATCATTCCAGGGGTTCATTTATAGGGACCTTGTAAAGGGACGTTTTCATTGGCGATGATCTTCGCACTTTCGATCGCTTCCGCAGTCGCTCCAATTTTCTTAAGAACGATGACGATTTCCTGCACGCGTTTCCGCCCGGATTGTGGGTAACCAACGTGGCGATTACCGCTGGCGAAGGCACTCGTCCACGTCTGCAATGTTCGGGGTTCTTTTTGGGCAACAATCGCTGCAATATATTAAAATCGGGCCGACCATTTGACTTAATCCAATAGTCGAGACAGTAATCCTTATCTTTCCATCCTCGCTCGCCGACTTTGCTTCTCATTCAGTTCTCCTGATCTGTTTACTTCCATTCCGGTTTGCGTTTTTCTACAAATGCGGTGAGGCCCTCCTGAGCGGCTTCGGTCGTGCGCGAGGTGGCGCTCATTGCGGCGCCGACGGAGAGTTGCGTTGAGAGTTGCTCGCCGATCGTTTCGTAGAGAAGGCGCTTTGTGAGTTGCAAAGCTTCCGGGGCGCCGGCGGCGCATTCTTCGCCGAGCTGCACGCAGCGTGCCCACAGGCGGGGTTCGTCGATCAGCTCGTGGTAGATGCCGAGGCGGTGGGCTTCTTCAGCCGCGATGAGCGATGAGGTGAGCAATAGCCGGGCGGCGGTGCCACCGCCGACGCGGAATGCTAAGAGCGGTCCGACGACGCCGGCAGTTATTCCACGGCGCGGCTCGGGTAAGCCGAATTGCGCGGCCGGACAGGCGACCACGATATCGCTGGCCAGCACGAGCCCTGCCCCGCCCGCCACCGCCGGGCCGTTCACGCTGGCAATGATTGGCTTGGGCAATTCCATCATTTGCGTGCAGACGTCGCGATACTGCTCGGCGGTGTCGCCCCAATCTTGCTGCTTCTCGTGATCGGGCAGCGCGGCGGCGGCCTGCATCTCGTTCAAGTCCATGCCCGCGCAAAATGCGCTGCCGGCCCCGGTGAGGACGACCGCGCGCACGCGCTTTTCCAGGTGCAGATCGCCGAGCGCTTGAGCCAATTGTTCAAGCATCCCCCGCGAGAGCGCGTTCCGCCGCCCGGGCCGATTCAGCACGATCGTGCCGACTGGGCCGGTGATCTTCACGTCGACGACGCTGGTGGACATGGCTGGGCGGATGAGCAGGTGAGTGGGTGAGTGGGTGAGTAAGTGAGTAGGTGTTCCGCTGGGAACGATTGTATGTTTACGAACTTCGCCCGACGAGCGGGAGCGTTGCGGTGATGCAACATCACAATTCCTGAATTGTTTCCAGAATTCAACGTGACGCTCTCGAAGTGGCATCGCAGCACGCGGCTATTGCAGTCGCAAGTCCTGGGTTGCCAACGACTTATCAGCGACCGCTGATGCGCGGCGCCAACCGGCCGGCACCCGTTCTGCATTCCTCGGATCGCACGCACTAGCGGCATCCGCCGCACGCCGCCAACCGCGAGGAATCGCCCGTGCCACGTTACTCTTCGAAACGCCCGATCAACGGAACAGCCAATCGGCACAGCGTGCCCATTCTCAACGGCAGCCACCCCAAGAAGAAAACCAAGCCGCAGCGGCACGACGAGGATGATATCGAGCTCGCGATCAACGGCACCGCCCACGACGATCCCATCGACGTCGACCACGAGGAGGACGTGGAGCTTGAAAATCTGCCGGAGGATGGCAGCGCCGAGTCGCACATCGACGACCCGATCCGCATGTATCTCATGCAAATGGGCGAGATCCCGATGCTGTCGCGGGCCGACGAGATCGCCTCGGCCCGGCAGATCGAAATCACCCGCACCCGCTTCCGCCGGCTGATGCTGTGCAACGACTTCGTCCTGTTCGCGGCCGTGGACATGCTTGAAAAAGTCATGCAAGGCGAGCTGCGGCTGGATCGCACAATTGAAATTTCGGTCACCAACACTGCGGAAAAGAAGCGCACGCTGAAGCGGCTTGGGCCGAACCTGGAAACAGTCCGCCACCTGATGCGGCTGAATCAGACGGATTTCCGCGCGGCGGTCGACAAAAAGCGAACCCCCGCCGAGAAGCATGCCGCGTGGCGCCGGCTAATAGTGCGGCGGAATAAAGTCGTGCGGCTGGTCGAGGAGCTCAATCTGCGCCTGAGCCGCCTCTTTCCCATCATGCAGCAGCTCCACCGCATCAGCCAGCGGATGGTGACCATCAAGCAGCAGCTGGCCGAACCGGAAAAGCTCATCAGCGACAAGCAGCATGCCGAGCTGCGGCAGGAGCTGCGGTATCTGATGCGGATCACCTTGGAGTCCCCGGCCACGCTGGCCCACCTGGTGGCCCGCACGCTCGAGGAGCGCAACAAATACGATGAAGCGAAGCGCGTACTTTCGGCTGCGAACCTGCGGCTGGTGGTTTCCATTGCCAAGCGCTACCGCAACCGCGGCCTGAGTTTCTTGGACTTGATTCAAGAAGGCAACACGGGCCTGATGCGTGCCGTGGACAAGTTCGAATACCAGCGCGGCTACAAGTTTTCGACCTACGCCACGTGGTGGATTCGCCAGGCCATCACCCGGGCCATCGCCGACCAAAGCCGTACGATCCGCCTGCCGGTGCACATGATCGACACGATGGGAAAGGTGCGTACGGTGACCGCCGAGTTCGTGCAGAAGTTCGGCCGCGAGCCGAACCCGGAGGAAGTGGCAGAGCAAGCCGGCCTGTCGCTGGACGATGCCCGCTGCATCATCAAGATGTGCCGCCAGCCGCTGTCCCTCGACCAGCCGGTGGGCGACCACGAGGACAACTTCTTCGGCGAGTTCCTGGAAGAACAGCGCGACGATGATCCGCTCTACGACACGAACATGGAAATGCTCAAGGCACGGCTGAATGATGTGATGCACGACCTGACCTATCGTGAGCGCGAGATCATCCGGCTGCGCTACGGCCTGACCGACGGCTACACCTACACGCTGGAAGAGGTCGGCAAGATATTCTCCGTGACGCGGGAACGCGTCCGGCAGATTGAATCCAAGGCCGTTCGAAAATTGCAACAGCCGTACCGCACCCGGGCGCTGGCCGGCTTTTTGGATGGGGCCGAGGTACCGCCGATGGAAACCACGTAGGGTGGGCACCGCCCACCGTAAACCGATGGTGGGTGGCGCCCACTCTACAGCAAGCGAATTGAGGCGCGGCCACCGCCGAGCCGATCTTCTCCTCCACCCTCCCGCCGCATGTGTGCCACCTATCTACCCCGCCTCATCTGGATAGGTGGCACACTTCTTTTCTTGCAGGACAGGCTTCGCCTGACAATCTCAGCCGATTCCGTCAGGCTAAAAACCGGACCTATTCAGCTGGCTGCCGTGCTGGATCGCCAATGTCGCCACAGGACAAAGGCGATGCACAGCGCGCCAAGCGCGTAGGCGATGGCCGCCGCGACGACGTAGAGTTCATGCGAGGTCTTGTCGATTTGCACCAGAGTCAGCGACGTGGTGATCGCAAAGAAGATCAGGAATAGCACGCTGAAGCCCATCACAAACGAGTGATCGACTTCGCGCAGGTGCGGCTTGCTCTCCAGCCAATGCTCCCAACCGACCAGATCTTGAATTCGCGGCTCGACGGTTTCGCGCAGATAGCGACCGGCGCGGGCGATGTTGTTCTGCTCCGAGATGAACGACAGCATCAGCCCTAAGAGCAGGAAGGGAATCGCCGCGTTTGCGAAGGCCGAGGGGTGCTCGGCCGCAAGATAACCGGCGGCCATCACCAGCGCC
>DASXWB010000357.1:0-12495 GCA_036503915.1 Lacipirellulaceae bacterium
GCGGCTCGTGGTCGGCGTGCTCTGGTTGAAGCAGCGAAGCGGCCAGGTCGAGGTCGCCTTTTTTGAGCGCCGCGTCAGCGTAATCGCGCTGCGTTTCGGCCAGGAGCGCCCGCGCGCGCTGATTGGCGTCCCACAGCGTAAGCGATTCCTGGAAGCCGTACAGAGCCCTGGCAAAGAGTTGGTAATCGCCCGACTGGCGGGCCTTTTGCAAGTTCTGATTTGAGTGCGCCGTGAGCACCAGGCTTTCAGAGTGTGACTGGTAGATGGCGATCGCCGCCTGAAATTCCTTGACGGTCTGATACCGGTCCTCCTGCCGCGTGGCCATGGCTTTGAGGGCGATTTCTTTGAGCTCGCCCTCGTAACGAATCGGGTCGATGCGGTTCTGCGAGGCGGCCATGAGGCACTGCATGACGTCGCGGCCCGAATGGGGCGGCACGCCGCCGATGATCTCGTAGAGCATCGCCCCCAGCAGGTAGATATCGCTCGTCTTGTTGATGCGCTCGACCGGTCCGCGCGCCATCTCCGGGGACATGTACGCCGGCGTGCCGCCCAGGCTGTCGGCCTGGTATACGGTGTCGACGTGAGCGAACTCGGGCGTGATCCGCGCCAGGCCCCAGTCCATCACCAGCACCTCGCCGAAATCGCCGAGCATGACGTTCTCCGGCTTCAGGTCGCGGTGAATCACGCCGCCCGCATGGGCAAAGGCCACGGCGTCGGCCACGCGCATCAAGATGCTCAAGTTTTCGTCGAGCTGCTTCTTATGAAGCACTTTGTCCCACGGCGTGCCGCGCACGCGCTTCATCGAATAGAACAGCGCGCCTTGGTCGTTCGCGCCCAAGTCGTAGATGGGCACGATGTTCGGGTGATCCAATTCGCCGGTCACGACCGCTTCGGAGATGAACTTGTCGCGCTGGTCCTCGCGCATCTTGGCCGAGGGCTTGAGCATCTTCACGGCAACGGTACGCGCGATCGAGGATTGATGTGCCGCGTATACCACGCCCATGCCGCCCTCGCCGATAATGTCCAAGAGCTCGTAATCGGGCACGTCGGCGGGCGTTTTGGGCGGCAACCCGGCCGCTTTGCGCTTCTCGCGGATGTAGCGCGACTTCACCGGCAGCGATGAGCGAAAACCGCTCACCGTTTCCCTCTGCCGGATGGTTTGCCCCTGGCCGGTCCCCAGATCGAAAGTGCCCTGCCACTGCGAGTCGAGCGTTTGGGCTTCGGCGGGCGTTATATCCAGATCGATCGTGGCGTCTTTCTGAACCGTATGCGTTGAGCGGCGCGACGACTCTTCAGCCCCGTCAGTTGGCTGGCCCGCATCGCCAGGCGGCTGGAACTCCATCGTCAGGTCCGATTGATCGCCCACCGTTGGGCTGCGGCGCTCCGGAGCGCTCGGTGTGCCGGGTTGCTGCGCAGCTTCTCGTTCATCGGCCGAATTATTGGCCGTATCGGAGCTGCCCTGTTCAATCGTCTGCCCCTGATCGACAAGGTCCGACGGCAGAATCAGCCGCGTGGCCTGACTGGAAAGGTCGTCCGGGCTTTCATCCTGTTTCTCGCTCAATTGTTCGCGGAGATTCCGCTTGTCGTCGATTGTGCGCTGCGAGATCTTGCGAACCGGCGCGCCGCAATGGGAACATCGGTTGGCCTCGAGTGACGACTGGTCCAACTCGCGTTTACAAGCATGACACTTAGCCATGGAAGTTCATTCCCTCGTTCCCATGCGTCCGTCGGGAACGATTCTTCGACGCTCCGCGTCTGAGTCCGTAAGGTGAGCACCGCCCAGCAAAGTCGCGAATTATTCTATCCAATTGCCGCCGAGCCGCGCCGCCACGGCGAAGTCGTGGTCGCGGCCAGCGACATATTAGCCGAAAACACCTGGCTTTTGTTCGTACAAAAAACTCGGGACACAATCCTAACCCTTTATCAGCCGGCCTAGCCGGCCGGCGCGATGCAGCCGCTGCCACTCACGTTCCCCCGCCTGCTCGAGCGCTCGATCCACGTCGTTCGACCAGTTGCCGGGGCGACACCCGGCGGCCAGCGCCATGCCGGCCAGCGGCGCCATCCAGCGAAGCGCGGTAGCGCTGGGGGCAGAGGCCTGGGGGCCGGGCGCTGCGGACTGCGAACCGGCGAATGCAAATCTGAACAAATCTGCATTGTCAGCGACGGCGGCCGGTTGGTCGCCGGGCCGATTGTCTTCGGTCTGCGGATTGCCTGCGTCTTCGGCCGGCTGAATTGGTGCGCCGCCGGGCGCACCTTCCGGGGCCACCTGTCCACCCGCATTATCCTCTGGCGGTTGCGCGGTGGATTCGAGCGTCTCCTCGCTCGTCGGCGGGCGATCGCGCGTGCCTTCTGTATCGTCGCCTGGCTCGATCACGCGGCCAAGCCGCACGTACACGTCGATGATCAATCGCCGCGAGCGGTTTTCTTCGCGCACGAGGAAGATGCGATAGTGCCCGTCGGGCAATGTGCGGAAAAACGCCCGCAGGTCGAACAGTACTTCATCCTCGATGCGGTGAACGGAAATCACCTCTCCATCCGGGCCAACGACTTCGAGTTCCAGGTACAAATCGGTGGTGATCAACAGCTCGTTGCGCGGCACTCGGGTTTCGGTTGTCTGCAAGCCGATGCTCGTTGACGCCTGCTGATCGATGAAGACTTGCGTCTGGGCGGCCGGCAAGACCGCCAGCCGCGGCGGATCCGCCACGGGCGTGACGGGCACGTCGTTCGTCTGGATACCCGGGTTGGAAACAAGGATCGTGTCGCTCACACTGTCGTTGTTGTCGTCCATCACGGTGACCGTGATGGGGATGTCGGCGGTGGCGTTAGCGGGGTTCGGCGGGCCCAAATACCGATGCTGCACCACGAACGAGCCTTGTGTGAGAATGTCCGCGTCGCCAGAAGTTCGCTGTGAAAATGCGACGGTCGTCAGGCCGTTGCCGGCGAGCGGGACGCCCGGCGCCTTGAGCGACAGATTCACCGTCTGCTCCACTCCGTCACCCCAGTTGATTAGATAAGTAAACAACTGGGCAGGCACAGCCGGATCGAAGAGCGCCTGGCCGCTGACGAGCGTGAGAACCGAGCCGGAGCTATTAAAGCCCCCGATGGTAAAGGTCTCCATTCCACTGGGGCCAAGCCTCGTGACCTCGACGGTATACACGCCGGCGTCGGTGTACGTGTGCACGGCGTCGATCGTGCCGTCGCCCCAATCCAGAATGTGCGTGAATGATTCGTGCAGCGGGTCGGTAATATTGGGCGACACCGCGGCATTCGGATTCACCGAGTTGTCGTAGCCCGGATCACTGAACGAAACGCGAATCGTGGTAAAGCCTTCGGACGAAACATCGTCGCCGGTAAAGGATCCGCCGCCGGGCGGCGGCACGAACGAAGGCGCGACGTTCTCAACCGTGACATAGAATATCTGGCTGTGCGTGCCGCCGTTGTCGTCGTGTATCGTCAGGACGACGGTGTATACGCCGTCGTCGGCGTAAATATGCGATCCGCCGAAGGAGCCGCTCGACGGAATGCCAACGGCGCCATTTAAGTCGGCAACTGCAATCGGAGGGCCCGAGTTGTGCCCGTCGCCCCAATCGATTTCGTAGCTGAACGATTCGTGCAGCGGGTCCAGGATTTCTTCGGTCGGCGGATTGGGGTTTTGCTCATTGTCGAAGCCAGGATCGGTAAACTCGGCGGTGAAGCTGATGCCTTCGGATTCGTTGATCGTTGTCAGCGAAGGCACAATGTTCCGCAGCGTGGGCGCGACGTTGTTGACGTGAACCGTGAATGTAAGGTCGATAAAGTCGACGCCTGCTTCACCAGCGACGAAGAGCTCGGGGTCAAAAAATCCCCCCATGTCATCGTCCGCCACGCGAACGGTCACCGTGTAGTCGCCGTCGTCGGCGTATGTATGTGGCGCGTGGGAGATCTGAGCCGTTGTCGGAACGCCCGGCGAACCGGACACGCGGTTAAAGATCGCCGGTGAGCTTGAATCGGTCGGCGTTCCATCGCCCCAATTAATCGAGTGGACGGCGAACAGCTCCTCGAGCTCGCCTCCCTCGACCGGATTGAGCGGATTGTCGAAGCCGGGGTCGGCCAGCCCAATTTGCAGATCAATCAGCGAGAACGCGGAACCCTCATCAACTTGTAGATCGTCGGGATTTGTCACCGAGGGCGCAACGTTTAAAACAGTAATTGTGATGTGCCGCGTATGGCTGCCACCGTTGTCGTCGGTGACGGTGATCGTGACGGTGTACTCGCCGTCATCGGCGTACGTGTGGCCGAGATTGATCATGCCCGTGGAAGGCAAGCCGGGCGAGCCGTTGTTGTCCAAGATCGCGGCGCCGATGATCACCTGTCGCCCGTCGCCCCAATTAACGTCGTACGTGAACGATTCGTGCAGCGGATCGATGATGTCAGGCGGCATCGCCGGATTCGGGTTCAGCTCGTTGTCGAAGCCCGGATCGCTGAAGAGCGCGTCGAGCGATACAAGTTGTCCTTCGTCGATCGTCGTGCCCGATAGGCCGATCTCAGTGAACGTCGGCGCGACGTTTTCTACCGTGACCAGGAACGATTGCGTGTCGCTGCCGCCGTCATCATCGGTGACTGTAACAGTGACGGTGTACACGCCATCGTCAGCATAAGTGTGCTTGCCGCCAATCACGCCGGAGCCATTTGCAAACAGGATCGAGCCATTCTGAACCGCGGTGCCGTCGCCCCAATCGATCGTCGCAGTGTGCGTATCGCGCTTGCCGGGGTCGATAAATAGCCCAAGCGGCGGCGCGCCCTCGCCGCTCAAATCCAGCTCCTGGCCTTCATTCACGGTTTGATCGACCGCAACTACGAGAACCGGCGGGACATTGTTTACAGTAACCGTGAACGATTGCGCGTCGCTGCCGCCGTCGTCATCGGTGATCGTAACGGTGACGATGTAAACGCCGTCGTCGGCGTATATATGCTTGCCGCCGATCGCGCCCGCGCCATCCGCAAAGAAGATCGTCGCGAATTCCATCGCCGAGCCGTCGCCCCAATCAACCGTGGCCGTATGCGTGTCGCGCGTGCCGACGTCGATGAAAAGGCCCAACGGCGGCGCGGCGACGCCGCTTAAATCAAGCTCGTCCATCTCATCGATCGTCTGGTCGACGGCAACAACCAGGACGGGCCGAACATTGTCTACTACCACCGGCGCGACGTAGGTGTCCGATTCGCCGCCGTCATCGTCGCGCACCGTGAGCATCACGCCATAGGTGTCACTCAGTGTGCCGGTCGGATCATCATCGAGGTAGCGATGGCTAAGCCGCAGTTCGCGCGTGGCGGCGGTCCATTTGTATTGTGTATCGCCAACCGTTCCGCTGGCGTTGGCCGACCCTAAGCCGGTGATTGTGGCCGTAGTGCCATCGCGCCAATCGACATCGATCTCGAATACGTCGCGTGGGCTGGCGTCAACAACGCGGGCGAAGATCGTGGCCACATCGCCCTCGTCGATTTGGTCGCCCGTGATGTTCACCAGTCCCGGGCTCACGTTGACGACATCGATTTGCGTCACGTAATCGGTGTAGCCGCCGTCCTTGTCGATGATGCGGCCCCTGACGCTCACGATGGCAGGGCCATCCTCGAGAAGCCCGGCCGGAACAGCCTGGTTGGGTTCGAGCGATGAGCCTCCGTAGGTTCCATCGCCGACGTCGAACGTGCCGTCGTTGTTGAAGTCGTAGGCGTAGCGGAAGCCGTTTGCCGTGTCGACCGTGCCGGGATCCGCCTGGGTGTCGAAGAAGACCTGAGCTTCGGAGCCTTCGTTCACGGGGCCGCTGTTGTTGAGCAAGGCCGTCGGAGCGACATTCAAGACAGTGACAATAAATGTTTCGGTATCGCCGTCGCCAAAGTTGTCGACGACGCTAACTGTCACGGTGTAGTTGCCGTTATCGGCGTAGGTGTGGACGCCGCCCAGCGCACCGGAGCCGCCAGCAGCAAAGATGGTGGCGTTTTCGGCGGCGCTGCCGTCGCCCCAATTCACCGTCGCCGTGTGCGTGTCGAGCTTGCCGGGGTCGATGAACAGGCCGAGCGGGGGCGCCCCACCGATGCCGCTCAAGTCGAGCGGTTGCCCCTCATTCACGGTCTGGTCAACGGCCACGACAAGCACGGGTCGAACATTATTGACCGTGACTTGGAACGACTGAGTCTCGCTGCCGCCGGCTTGATCCATCACGCTGACAGTTACTGTGAAGACGCCGTCGTTGGCATATGTATGTTTTCCGCCGAGGGCGCCCGAGCCATTCGCGGCGAAAATCGTGGGGCTTTCCGTCTCGCTGCCGTCACCCCAGTTCACCGTGGCTGTGTGCGAATCGGTTGTATCGGTATCGATAAATAGGCCGAGCGGCGGTGCTCCTCCGGCGCCACTCAAGTCGAGCTCGCTGCCTTCATCAACCGTCTGATCGACCGCCACGACGAGCACCGGCCGGACATTGCCGTCGATGTCGCCCGCGGCGGTGAATTCTTGGTTCTCGGACGGCGAATTCGCCGTGAGCGCGTTCGTCGGATCCGCGCCGAGGAGCGCTGCGCTGCCCGATGGCGCGTCGCTCGTCTGTTGGGCCGTGGACCAGTCGAAAAGGAGCGAGCCGTCCGGAGAATCGGTGGAACTCGGCTCAACTGTCGGCACAGTCGGCGTAATAAGCAGGCTTTGCATCGCCGCGTCTAATACGCGGCGGCGTTCCAGTTGGCGGACGCGCAAAGAGGCGGCCGTTTTGCGCGGCCGGCGACAGCGCGGCGCGCGAAACGACCCAAGCCGCGATCCGGACAGCCAAGACAGTCGCATGGGCCCTTCCTGACGAAGAAACCAGGTGTGCTCAGTTCCGGCCCGGCATTCGTTTGCCAGATTAGGTCCCCCGGGCCGGCGCCAGAATAATGAGCAGCCACCATTATCGCGACCGGTGCCCCAGACTGTCAAACATTCTGCGAGCGTATGTCGTGTAATACCGCGAGGTTACGGCCAGCTAGCGACAGCTTGCCGCGCCGAGCGTCGCGGTGTAGCTGTCGCAAAAAGTACCGGTTATGACGATTGAACTGAAGAGAATGTCGCGCGACAGCCGAAAAGAGCGAGCGCTGGAAACTCCGTCCTAAGGCAAGAACTGAGCGAAGTCATGACTTGTCTCATTCCAATTCGCCAACCATTGGCTCGTGTCAGTCATGGTGCGCGGCGGGTAGTTCTTCTCTTGGGTTTTGCCACTTGCGCGACGCAAGCGATTGATTTGGCGGCCGAAGAACCCGATCCGTTTGAGGAAAATCGGGCCACCGCGCAGGATCCATTCGAAGCGCCGCCCGGACCGACTGCATCGAACTCAACGCAACTAATTGCGCCGAGGGCAGGCGAGCCGACGTCGCCAATGCCCCCTCTCGACGAGGCGATTTACTTTCCGCCACGGCCGGCGATTGCACCGCTGCAAATCAACTTCCAGATTCCGCCGCCTCAGCCGGCGCAATCCGGTGCTCCGCTCCCGCCGCAAGCCGGACCTTCCGCCACGGCCGACGATCCATGCGCCGCGGCCGTTGAAAAGCCCATGAGCGCGCTGGGCATTTACATCGGTCTTCCCACCGGCGAGCTGCCGGTCGATCATGCGGCCGCGTGTTGGGAATCAGTAAACCAATCACGTGGCGCCTCGGCCGCCGAGCGCTGCTGGGCCGGGTTGGTCTATCATTGGGACGCCACGTCGCTCTGCCACCGGCCGCTTTACTTTGAGGAAATCAACTTGGAGCGTCACGGTTACGGTTGCTGTGCTTGTCTGCAGCCGGTTGCGTCGGCGGCTCATTTCTTCGGCACGGTGCCGGCGCTGCCATATTGCATGGCGGCTGAGTGCCCGTGCGAATGCGTCTACACGCTCGGCCACTATCGACCGGGCAGCTGCCCGCCGTGGCGCTGTCACTGGCCGCCGTGCGACCCGCTGGCAATTGCCGCGGAAGGCGGCGTGCTAACCGGGATGATCTTCCTGATTCCCTAGAGCGCACGGCACTTCCGTCACATTGGCAAGCGAAACGTCTGGCCGATGTAACGCAGAATGCTGCGGGCCAGTGTAATGCGTTCTGCCGCGACTTTCGCTTGTCCGCGGCCACCAATTACCAGCTTTCTGTAGCCGGCGTTTGATACGTCGGCCGCCGCATCCAATCGCACGCGTGCCTGATACAAGGCCCCCGTTTGACCTGGCGGCACGAGCCCGGCGAACAAGGCCGCCAAATCGGCCCGCGCGGCCCCCTCGCTTGCGTCGTCGCGCACCTCATGCCGGGCCACATCAACCACTTCGCCGTCGATCACTTCCCCCGGCAATTGATCGATGACGAGGCGGGCGCGCTGGCCGGGCTGCAATCGCTTCACTTCGGCGTCGTCGATCAACAACACCGCCGTAAGCCGACCCGGATCGCCCACGAGACAAACGAGCGTCCCAGGTTCGAGCTGAGCCCCAAGATTCGCCGGTTCCAACAAAGAACCACTCCACGTCGCAAGCTGATCGCTCACTGCGCTCGATTGCGGCGCGGGCGGCGCCGCGATCACGAACCCGTCGGCCGCCGAGCGAAGCGCGAGCCGCTCAACGGCGCGGCGCCGATCCTCCAGCCGCCGCTTCGTATCGGCAAGCGCGGCGCGTGCCGTCGGCAGTTGGTCGTTTGCTTCGGGGTCGCCGCCTCGCAAGCGTTCAAGATGTTCGACTTTTAATTGACGCAGCGCATGCTCGCCTTCCAGCCGCATGAGCTCCCGCTCTAGTTCGGGGTCAACCAGTTGGCCGATCAATTCTCCGCGCGACACCTTGTGGCCAGCTGGAATTGCCGACACAAGCCGGCCGCCTGTTGTCGCATAAACGCGCGCTGCCTCATCCGGCAGCAGCACGAGCGGAGCACGCACGTAATAGTTGACAGGCAGCGAAAGAAGAACCACTAGCGCGGCCAACCCCAAGGAAACGATCCCCACCAGTCGCCCGGCGCGAATTTCCGATCGGTGCAATGGATTTCGCAACAAACGGATGCTGCCGATCATAGGGCCGACCAAGGCACTAGCGACGGCTGTGACACCGACTGCGTAAGCGAGGTTCTGCAAGTGGAGAGGATAAAGCAACTGGACCAGGCCCCAAATGATCGCGATGCACACGAAT
The DNA here is from genome assembly GCA_036503915.1 of Lacipirellulaceae bacterium. Classification (GTDB taxonomy): domain Bacteria; phylum Planctomycetota; class Planctomycetia; order Pirellulales; family Lacipirellulaceae; genus JABDGM01. Next base: position 9,123 of record DASXWB010000357.1, read on the forward strand.
GCGACGTAGGACTTTGAAGCAATTGCGTACAGTGCGAGCCCGGGGCGCTGGCGCGCGGGCACAAGCGGGTCGTCGGATGCGCCGGGGCTGGCGACAGCCCGGCTCGCGAAGAGCCAGTCGCCAAGAATTCGGCGAAGGACGTCGCGCGAACGCTGCCACAGATTGGGCGTCTCCACGAGGTCGGAGAGGATATAGTAGCCGTCGTAGCGGAGCAGCGGGTTGCCGTTGACCAAAAGCGTACCGACCGTGCACACAACCATTGTGTTCAGGGCAATGAGCTGAACGATGCCCGGCTGGGCGTGCCACGACACGATCGTAGCGACAGCCGCGAGCAGAATCTCGACCGCGATTCCCGCGCCCGAAACAGCGATCCGCCGCCACTTGCTTTTGAGTCGCCAGGCGTCGCTGACGTCGCAATACAAACACGGTGCGAACACCAGCAGCATCAAGCCCGACTCGCGCACCTCGCCGCCGAAATGCTTGCATGTGAGCGCATGCCCGAACTCATGCAGCACCTTCACGGCGCCGATCGACAGCAGGAGCCAAATCAAGTTTCGTGGAGTGAACAGGGCGGATGTCCCCGGCAGCCGGTGGCGAAATTCATCGAAGTGGCCAACAACAAGCGACGTGGCATAAACGACAATTACGAGCGCCGACGTTATCGTCGCCGGCGAGAAAAGCCAGCGAAGCCGGCCGTGAAGCGCCGTTAAAAAAGCGTCCGGGTCAAAACCGCGAAATCGGATCGAGAGCACGCTGCTCCAGGCCATCGCCCAGCGCCGCCTCCGCTCGCGGCGCATGCGCTCCAATAGCTCGCTCCCCTGACGCGGCGACTGGCCCACGACCAGCCCGGCCCGGTGCAGCCGGCTCAAAAAATCCCAAATCGCCTCCGGCGATATGTTCTGTGGCGGAAACCGCCGGGCAAATCGCCGCGCAAGTTCCGCGATGCTCACGCGCTCGCGCAGCCATTCCAACAGTGCATGCTCCTCGGCCGAAAACTGAAAATGTTCAAGCGTCAGCGGGTCCTGCACGACCCACGTCGTCGCGCCCGACATCGCGACCGGCACCGCGACCAGGTCGGGCCGCAGCCGCAGCGCAAGAGGACGGTCGATCGAAGCGATAGGTTTGGGCATTTTCAATTGCGGATTTCGGATTGCGGAATGCGTATTAGCCAGAATTCCAATCCGCAATCCGAAATCGACCACCAGACTATTACTCGATGATTGCCATACGCGCGGATTGACCTGGTCGCAGCTTTCCCTCGCGATTGTCGATCTCGGCCCACACGCGCACCTGGCCGGTGATGGGATCCACTTCCGGGCTGACGAAAACGATCGTGCCTCCAACGGAGCTTTGTTCGGAAAGCCCGTCGACTTCCAGCGAGACGGATTTACCAGACAATTCAGCCACTGCCTCGGCGGCGGGCACAAACCCTTCGGCCTTCAAGCGATCGACGTTCACGATTCGCAGCGCTTTTTGCCCAGGTTCCACCCACTCGCCGCGCCGCACGTAGATTTGCACAATTACTCCGTCGAATGGCGTCACGATTCGCCGCCGGGCCACTTGCGCGCGGGCTGCCGACAACTCGTTGTCTTGGGCTTTCATCTCCAAGACCGCCACCTGGTGTTCGTGCTCCGCTTGTTCGGCTTCCAGCTGGTTCTTTTGCACGGTGAGGCGTTCCACGTCGAGCTGCGATTGCGAAATGCTCTTGGCGAATCGCTCGATCGAATCCATCGAGCGCCGCAGCTCGGCCTCGGAAACCTCGAGCGATTTTTTGGCAAACCGCAGCCGAACGTCGTTGGCCGCTTTGGCCCGCGCGATGTCGTATTGCGCCTGCACCGCCTCCGCCGCCAGCCGTGCGACCTGATCATCGATCTGCGCCAGTACTTCGCCCTGTTTCACGCGTTGGCCTTCGCGCACGGCCACCGACGTAACAACGCCCGCCTCCTGTGCAGGAACCTCGGCCTCTTCCAATAAGCGCAGCACGACAGATTCAACCGCGAGCGGTCGCCCCGTGGAGTCATCGCTCGCGTCGGCGGCCGGCATTGCAAAAACGATCGCCGCGGCAAATGCGGCAACAAACTTCCTGCTGATTCGTCGATAAATAAACATCGTATTGATTTTTTTCTGCCGTGTTATGCGCGTTTCAATCATCGTCGCCGTGAGTTTGGTTATACTCTCAACCCTTAACTCTCAACCCTCAAAACCACAGCCACTCGATCGCGGCATCCCAAATATCGTGCAGCCAGACGTAGCCGAGCGGCTTGCGCCCGCAAGCGATCTGAGCCCGCGCCGAGACTCCCGGCCGCAATTCACTCGACATGCCGCCGCGGAGCTCGTGCTCGTCCAGCTCAACCTTCACCATCACAACAGGGGACGCGATGCCGCCGTTCTCTTCACGCACGGCGGCCGTGCGGCTCATTTCGCTGATTTTGCCCGCGTGCTGCTCGCGGTCATCGGAGCTCAGTCGAAAACGCACCGCCAGATCCGGGCCAAATTCTTCTTGAGCCGCCAGGACATGGCCGACGCGGTCGTCAGGCACCTCCAGCTCGAGCTGCCATTCGTGCGCAAGGTCGGCCACAGTCACGAGCACTTCGCCGCGCTCGACGGGCCGCGCGACAAGCCGGTTGGAAAGGTCCCACGTCAACACGCGTCCGGCGATTGGGCTGGAGACGACAAGTTGCTCACGCTCGCGGTTGAGCAGCTCCAGCTCGCGCCGCAGGTTGGTCAGGCGCTGCTGAAGCTCTCTTTCCTCGGCACTCAGTCGATAGGCGTCGGCTGGGCTGGCATCGCGCACCTGGCGATTGGTGCGCGTGGCCCGCACGGCATCGATCTGGCGCTGGGCCGTCTCCAGCTCGCCGTCGACGCGCTTCAGCTCCAGTTCCAACAGCGGATCGTGAAGCCGCACGAGCGGTTGCCCGGCCGCCACATCCGCCCCATGGGCAATAAGCACTTCTTCCACCAGGCCGCTGCGCGGCGCGAAAACATCGCGCCGCACGACCGGCTGGACTGTCCCCACCGCTTCGATACTAAAGTCGGCCGGCACCAGCACGAGCGCTGCAATCGCCGCTCCAATTGCAGCCATCACGAATGCGGTGCGCGGCAAGCGCGATACGACCTGTTCCTTAACGGCGCCAAGTGGCCGCAGCAACCAGCGGAGCGGCATCCGCTCCACTTCGTATGCATTGTATAGTGCGGTCGTGCAAACTTCTCCGACTTCGACCAGCCGGTCACGAGTCAGCAATTCTTCCCGCGCATCGAACTGTTCTGCCACGAGAACAAACACAGGCGACTGCTGACGCCGCGCTTTCTGCCTTCCCGCATCCTGATCGCCGCCGCCCGCTACATGCCGGCTTGGCCGGCGCAGCGGAATGGC
>DASXWB010000358.1:0-2091 GCA_036503915.1 Lacipirellulaceae bacterium
CGTGCTCAGTTGCGCAACAATGGCGCTGATTCTCGCATGGCGTCCACCGAATCGGAGCCATGTCATTGTCTAAAGTTGCGTAGGCATCAGCTATTAGCGGCGCCAGCAGTCACTCATCAATCTGTCTTTGGCGCATCCCAAATCTGTGCAGCCAAGGGCGTTCAACTGTCTGCGGCGGAAGTCGGAGCCGGTTTCGCTTTTCTTGCAGTTTCTACGGGTCCGCAGCGACGACCCTAAAAATTATGAGCACGCTCAATTTACCTATTGACCCGGCGGTCCGCCGGGCAATAATATGAACGTGCTCATAATACTGCGGCCTCCCCCATGCGAATCACGGCAGAAGTAAAGAAGCTCACCCGCCAGCGGATTCTCGACTCCGCCCTCACCCTGTTCCGTACGCGCGGCTACGAAACGACCACGACTCGTGACATCGCCGACGCCGCCGAGATCGCCACCGGAACGCTGTTCAACTACTTCGCCACGAAGGAGGCGATTGTCGCCTGCCTCGCCGACCAGGCCCTGGGCAAGGCCCGCGCCGCCTTTGCGCGGCAAGAGACCTCAGGGGAGCTCGCCGAACAGCTCTTCGCCTATGTCGCCGCGGAGCTGCGCCCCCTCAAACCGCTGCGCAAATTCATCATGCCACTGCTGGAGACGTCGCTGTCTCCGCTCGCGGCGCCGCCCCGATGCGATTCGACCGACTCGCTGCGGGCAGATCATCTTGCAACCGTCGCACAGCTCGCACGCAAGCACGGCCTCGCGGAGCTTTCGCCGGTCGCCCTGCAAGTTTACTGGAGCCTGTACATCGGCGTGCTCGCGTTCTGGGCCACCGATCGCTCGCCCAAGCAGGAAGATACCCTCGCGCTGCTCGACCAGTCCCTCTCGATGTTCGCGCGCTGGCTCCAAGGCGAGCCAGATGAAACACCCAAATGAAAGGCGATACTCATGTCCACTTCCATTGCCGAATTGATTGCCGCCTTGCCCGAGGAGGCCTCGGAGAACGAGCCGCCGGCCGAGGGTGCGTTGCCCGCCCAACCGCCGCGAGTGTCGCTCGAACCGATTCCCATCGGCCGCTTCCGGCGGTTGACGGCGCTGGGCACGCTGCAGGCCAAGATCGGCGCCGCCTACATGTTCCACTGGCTGCGAGGCTGGTTCAACTCAGCCGAAGAGAACCAGCGGCTGCTGGCCGAAACGCATTGGCGCACTGCCCTGCGGCTGTTGGACTCGATGAGCTACCTGCGCGGCGCCGCGATGAAAGTCGGCCAGACGCTGGCCAATTTTCCCGACATCGCCCCGCGCCAATTCGTCGAGACGCTCGAAAGGTTGTACTACGACGTCCCGCCCATGCACTGGTCGCTGTTGCGCGAGATGGTGCAGAACGAACTGGGCGACGACCCCGAAAATCTCTTTGCCGAGTTCGACAAGCATGCCTTTGCCGCCGCGTCGCTCGGCCAGGTGCACCGGGCCCGACTCAAAACGGGCGAAGAGGCGGCCGTGAAAATCCAATACCCCGGCATCGCCCGCACGATTCGCGAGGATATCCGCAACCTGACGCCTTTCCTGCTGCCCGCGCGGCTCACCAAGGACTGGGAAAACGTCAAGGACCAGTTCGACGACCTTCGCATGCGCTTGGAACAAGAGACCGACTACGAGCTGGAAGCCGGGCACCTTGAGAAGGCCCGCGCCCTGTTCCGCGAGGATGATGGCATCCTCATCCCGCGCGTGTTTCGGCAATTGTCGACCGCCCGCGTGCTCACGATGGAGCGCATCGGCGGCGTGCACCTCGACGACTTTCTGGCCCGCAATCCCTCGCAAGACGAGCGGAACGAATCCGCGCGCAAAATGATTCGGGCATGGTACCGCATTATGTATGCCGGCCGGACGCTGTATGCCGATTTCCATCCGGGCAACTTCCTGTTCCTCGAGGATGGCCGGCTGGGCGTGATCGACTTCGGCTACGTCGCGCCGTTCCCCGACGACATCTGGGAATTGATGCGCAAGATCGACCGGCCGCTAACGACCGGCCGGCAGGACGACCGCATCGCGGCCATCAAGGAATGGACCTGGGCCACCGACGAACCGGCCACCGCCGAG
>DASXWB010000359.1:0-3809 GCA_036503915.1 Lacipirellulaceae bacterium
GGCGCTCGGCTCGTCGAGCGTTGCCAGGATTCGCATGCTGGTCGTTTTGCCGGCGCCGTTGGGCCCGATATAGCCGAACACTTCGCCCGCGTAGACTTCGAACGACACGTCGTTCACGGCGTGCGTCTGGTCAAACACGCGATGCAAGCCGCGGAGTTCGATTTGTGGGGTTGCGGTGCGGATCATTGTTTAGGTGAGTAGGTGAGTAAGTGCATAGGTGAGTAGGGTTACGGGAATTAATCTGGGTCGTGACTCATGCTGGCGCAATTGGTACGCAGGCACTTTGTACTGAGTACTCAGTACTTGGTACGCAGCACTGATTTCGCGGTACTCAGAACATAGTTGTTGGCTCAACTACTGACTTACTCACTTACTCACTTACTCACCTACGCACTTACTCACTTATTCAACACTCACCATCTCCCAACAATCACATGAAAGCTCGCCAGCTCGGTCGCGCCCGAGATGCCGAGGGGGACATCCATTCCGGTTCTCGTTACCGCGACGAAGGATCGCGGCGGCAGCTGTAAAGCGGGTGTTCCTTCCAGGCCGGCCAGCTGAGCTAGCGCTCCTTGTGCCAGGTTCGTGCCCAGCCGCTCGCCGCCATACGCTGAGCCGTAGCGGCCGCCGTAGTTTCGTTGCCGTTGCCATCGCTGTGTTTCGGCAAAGTCCGACTCGACGTCTGCAAGGGCTTCGGGCGCTTGCGGCGTGTTTTTCACAACTAGGTCGCGCAAACGGCGGATCGCGTCGTTGCGTGCGATGGGTTCCAAATTGGTGCGCCCGCCAGAGGCGATGTTTTCTCCAACAAACAGCTTTTGATCGGCACCAATCGTGAGGACAAATTGGATATCGGCGCCGAGCCGATTCGTCGCGCGCATTTTGTCGCGTGCGGCGAGCAGTTCGAGCTTACGCGATGACTTGCCGGACCGGATCGCCAGATATTGCGTTGGCGTGCGCGACCGCAGCCAGCCGCGAGTCAGCTTGGCTTCGTCCGGCTCCCAAAGGAGCTCCCGCGACACGCCAATGCTTGTATCGACGCCGCTTTCATTCCATCCGGGAACGACCGGGTACATCGCGACGTCGCTGGGCACGCTCAAACCGTCGCCCGGCGCGAAACCGGAATAGTAGGACAAGCGCGACCAGGAAGCGGAAGCGCCGCTCCGTTGGTCGAGCGTAGTGAAAGAGTGTGCCCTCACTTTCGTGCCGAAGCCATCGGACAGGATGGCGTAGGCGAAAAGCCCGACCGTCGTGACGATCGCCGCCACTGGCACCGTGAGCACCAGCAAGTGCAGGCGGCGATAGCGCTTCAGCAGCCAAAAATTCGCCGGGCCGATGACGAGCACAAACAGCGTAATTAAAACTTGAAATTCACTTACCGGCGCCGTGCCCACGCCGGGCACCAGCAGTTTGGCGAAATCGGCATTGGCTGCGTCGGGCGTCATGCCGTGCCGCTCTTCCCAGCGCGGAGCCGAGCGCAGTGCCAGCGAAAGCGCTGTCGGTTCGCTATCGTCATCATCCTGGCCGTCGGAACTAACCGTGAAATCGGAAATATTTCCTTCCATAACAACCGGCCCGCCGTATGGTGTCACTGCGCCGACATTTTGAGCCAATTTCGCTGACCCGGCGAACACTACATCTATCGGCTCGCGGAACGCCCGCACGGTTCCCAAGCCGTAGCGCTGCTCGACGAACCAGCGCGCGGAGTCAGCCGGCCGGCGACGCGCGCGGCGTTCCTCAATCGGTTCGTAGCGCTGCTCGGTGATGACGTAATTGCGATCGTTCCGCAAGCGGTCGATCCGCACAGGATCGCGCTCCACGCGGGATCGGCCGGTGTTCACGTTCATAAACGTAACCGATTGGCCTTGCGAGTTACTCCGACTGAAGCGACGTGGCCGCCAGCCGGTTTTGACGGATGCCTCGTCGCTGCCGCCTTCCGCCTGTCCATTGTCATCGTTTGTCATTTCAATCAGCGCCGGGTCGAGGCCAAGCAGCTTCGACAGCTCGCCCAGCTGCTCGAGCTTGGAGCCAATATCGGTGACCCAGAGGAGCCCGCCGGCATGCACCCAGCGGCGCAGGGCTTCGAGCGCGCCGGGGTTCGCTTGGGACAGGAGCAACGATTCCTCATGCGAGAGCGTGACGACATCCAGGCAGGTATAGTCGATCCATCGTTGCGGAAAACTGGCAACGGGCAGGGATAAAAAATCGAACTCCAGCGTGCCGGATGTCAACAAGGTTCGTTTGTTGTTCGCTTGCCCGACTATCAGGCATGAAAGGCCTGCGCTCGCGCCGAGGCCGCCGAGCATGGTGTTGTTTGCAACGTCTTCGTCGAGCGACAGGTCCCGGTCTTTCACACCGTCGATCCACACGTCCCACCAGAAAACCTGCGTCGCCAACTGGTACTGTGGAAGGGCAAGCGTCGCGGTGGCCGACGTGCTGCCCGTCGGCAGCTCAAAATCCTGCTCGACGGTAAATGTGCCGCTGGTGCTGGTCCACCACCGCGCATAAAGTCGGAACGTAACCTGCCGGTCGGCGGTCAACGGCTTGGGCGATAAAACGGTCACTTCAATCGGCCGGTAGCCATAGTTGTTTGCCCAACGCGTGTCGACCGTGAGCCACAATTTGCTGCGGCGCGATATGGGCTGCACTGCACCGTTGGGCATGGTAACCGTCAGCTTCGGATCAATCGGCACTTGCAGGACCGTGCCATTTGCTTGAGGGGTCGAAGCGCCCGGCCACGTGACTGCCGGAGTTTGAGCCCAGAGCGTGCCGCCAAGTGTGGATGCGGTAATCCAGCCCGCAATGACGATCAAAACGGCCCGCGGTACATCGGCGAGTGATGGCAATCGGCGAGGATCCATGGCGCTGTATCCTTAAGCCTTCGGTTGGCTGGCTCGCACCGAAAACATTTTTGAGCCGTCCCCGGCCGCTTGAGGCACGTGAGATGTTCCTGCCTCCCCCGCGACGGATTCGAACGGCTCCGATTGGCCGTGCGAAATTCGCATGAACATCCAAACGATGCCAAACCATGCAGCGTGCGCAAAGGCGGTCACGATGACGCTCAGCAGGCCAATCGTCACGCCCCATGCCCAATATTGCCCGCGGGTTGCCGTGCCAATCATCACAAAGACGATCGCCGCGAGCGTAATCATCAGCAGCAAGGTGCGGATCGTGAACCGGGGCACGAGTCGTGCTCGAGCGGTTTGGGCTGCGGAGTCGTCAACGGGCCGGTCAAGCACTTGGAGAAATCGCGTATCAAAAAGGTCGAATACGGAGAATTCGTGCCAATTTCAATTGCTGCCGATAATTCCTTGATTCTCGCAGACTGAGCCGAATTCGCAAGGCGGCGGATCGACGCGGCGGCCCGCGCGGGACTTCTAAGGGTTTCTAACCGAATGAATTAAACCGCCAAGATCGCCAAATAAATGCGTCGGGATTTAGAATTCTTGGCGTACTTGGCGGTTTCATTTTGTTAGGTGCTACAAATATGCATCGATACTCACGGCATGCGTTATTCGCTTTCGCCCGGCGAATCTTGGCGCTTCGCTGCGGAATGTTCCCGGCTCTTGTCAGCGGCGTTTTAGGGCGGATAGCATTTGGTGAAGACTTTGGCCCAAATCGACATCCTACGTAGGTCAGGCTTTTAGCCTGACAATTTCAGTCTCGACGTCAGGCTCGAAAGCCTGACCTACTTACGGAGGGCGCGATGCGCTCTATTGAAAAACGTCAGCGTTCGCGAGGCGACCGGTCTTCGATCCAATTGGCGACCACGCTGCAAACGGCCGTGCTGCGAGCTATTGCGGGAATCACGA
>DASXWB010000360.1:0-1599 GCA_036503915.1 Lacipirellulaceae bacterium
CGTGCGATCAACCATATGCGATTCAGTCAAATGAAATCACGCCCCGAAGCTCAGACGATCCTCACGGTATTACTGGCCTGTGCCGGACATACACATATGTGCTCCACAGCGCGCTCGTACATGGGCGACCTCATGCGATTCACACGATTTTATCGATGGAAAATCACGAATGACGTGGTATGCGACTTGCATTAGTTTCGAAACGACTGAAAGGAGCACTTCATGCGCAGCTACAAAATGATCGTTTATCCGTTCGGATTGGCGGTTGGCAGTCTGTATATGATCGTGCTCCTTGGAATGGTCATGTTTGGATTGAACTCCGCCGATTGGGAGAAGTGGCAAAACGAGTTGGTGGGAACAGTCGGAGCATTTGTTGGACTCGCGGGTGCAGTCGTTGGCCTTTGGGTGGCGATTCGCTCTGAAGAGCGAGCTGCCAGGTGAGCGCGTGCGTGACTGCTACGCCCGCCTTACGAAAGCCGGGCGATGCACGAACCGGGGCAGAGAAAGGTTGGCTGGGCGCGCCGGGCTGCTTCACTCGGCGCGCCGCGATAGTCTCCAAATGCGAAAGGAGGCCGCCTGAAGAGTGATTGTAGTTGTATAGCAGGGAGCCTCGTGACCGAGGACGGGTGTCGCAATTACGTGTGGTCATCCAAATCGGCTAATACGTTTGGGACCAGTCCCGCATTCGGGGAAACTAGCGACCTGTGCGCTTACGAGGCTCGCGGCGATGGAAGGAATTCCAGGTCTTCTTGGCCGCAGCTCACGACACCGAAAGGGCGGTATTTACGGTCCCCTTAGCGCGGATAAAAGCAAGTATCCGCGAAAGGAGGTAAGTGGATGATTGATGTGCAACTATGTGGTAAGGGAGCCTCGTGACCGAGGACGGGCTTCGCATCTACGAATGGTCCACCAATTTGGGCTTCGCCCTTTGGGACCAATCCCACCCGGGGAATCCGCGGCCTGTACGCTCACGAGGCTCACGGTCGGCCTCAATCTGATGCTCTTGCCGACGCAATAGACGGCTCTTCTCTCAGTTCCACACTTTCGCCTTCCGTACTCGAAATTCTATTGGCGCTCCTGCACCGCAATGCTGGCAACTCTTACCCTTCCGAACATGGTCGCGTGTAAAAGCGCACGCCCATCGTAGCGTGCGGTGACGCACACTTGTGCTGCACCGCACATCCAGCGGCGAAAGCTTGTCAGGTTTTGCAGGCTAAACAACGCTCTATTCACAAGACCAGGGACGTATGCATTTGGCATAGGGCTTGCGATAGTCGATTTTCCGGGCAGCAAGCCGGCCTTTAATTCATTTCGTCCGCTTACCTGAAAGATCGAATAGGATGACCAAAACGACTCAGCGTATGACGGCCGCGGATCTCATGCAGCGTGATATTGTAACCGTTGAGTCCAGCGATTCGTTGCGAGATGCTCTGAAGCTGATGATGGAGAATCATGTAACCGGGCTGCCCGTAATGGACCGCAGCAGTCGGTGTATCGGCCTAGTCACCGCTAGCGATATTCTCAATTACGAGAATGAAAACTCGGATGAGCCGGCCAGTGGGATGACACAGTTCTTTGATCCCGACACACAGCAGTGGG